>JBMNCO010000203.1:0-8665 GCA_049366815.1 Desulfatiglandales bacterium
GGTGGCTCGATTACGGCGATCACGGAATGGCACTATAGCACTGCCCATTAACACAAGAAATTCGAGCGAAAGAAGCTCAAGGGCATGAACCACTATGTAGGCGTCGAGATCGACCCCATCAGGGCTGCGGAATTAGGGGAGGATTGAGGGAACTAGGGGAGGATTGAGGATCATGGAAACCACATCAGGAAAGTGTCTTAATATATTGATAACAAAACGTTTTAACGGTGTATTCGTTTATCGTGGGGAGGATAGGGCCTTAAAATAACAAATAAATTAGAAGCCCATGCTAAAGAAGACAGCTCTCGAAGAGCAAGAATATCAATGGCAAAGCTTGAGGATATTGTCGATTCATTAAAAAATTTCCGTATAATGCATATAATTCACCAGACAGACTGATTAAGCCACCAACCCGAAAACGGCAGTCCACCCAAGACGTCAACTGAATTTAGAATTAAATCCCAAAATTAAATGACTGACAAGTCGATTATGCAAAAATGATTGACCGAAAGGAGCTCCTGGAAACTTCTGGATATTTGGGAGATAGGAATCCGTCATTACCACTCTCTAAAATGCTTATGATCGCAATTCGAAATTTTTCCAGCCTCTTTCTCTCTTTTAACGTTGAGCGTCGCTTTCCCGGGCATCTAACCTGCTATCTTTTACACATGGCTTCTATCCCGAGCCCTCTCTTTTGATCCTTCACTTCGCAGAGAGTCTGTTATTGTGGACTATTCACCCAATCAAGGGGCCACATTCAGGGTCTGGGTGACTTCTTTATATGTAAATTGCTGCAATTCATTGGAAGTGTTTTACCTACTCGGTGATAAGCAAATACTCACATCGTCTCTTTTCGCTTTTTGTCGTTTGCTAAGTATTTGAAATTATTGGGTGTGACTTTGGCGGGCTATTTAGCATGAATGTTGCAGAAAAAATAGACACTTAGCCGTATTAAGGGATAGTCGTCGGCATTTTTGAAGAATTCTTACCTAGAGATCATAGGATTGAAACTAGCGGACTATTTTAATGTCCCAATAATGCCTGTTAATGACATTGGACCTTTTGCCAGACCTGTCAATATCCATCCCTCAACACTCGGACATGAACAAATTGCAGTTCCCATTGGCCGCTGAGTTCTTGAACCATTCGCGATTTTCAAAGCTTTGGGTTTGAGGGAATTAGCATATTCAGCAAGACACAAAGATAAGGCGAAACGAGGGTAAAACATACAGGGCAGCTTCTTGATGGTCAACACGATAGTTGCCAGAAGAGGCAGGAGGAACAATGAAGAAAGGGCTGTTAGGGATAATGATATTTTTTGCTGTCTTATGTCTAGTCGATATAGCACAAGCGACGTTCCTCGAATACGCTTCGGCATTTAACCCCGCCAATGGACATAGTTATTACATCTATTATTCTCCGAAAGAGCCTGTTGATTTCGAATGGCCGCTTCTTTCTTGGGAAAAAACAAATGATATAAGCTGGTTTGAGGCCAAGGTTGCAGCCGAAGCAATGGGCGGATATTTAGCAACTATTACCAGTGAAGCAGAAGAGTTGTTCTTACAGAGCACCAGTGCATTCGCCGGTTCCGTCAAAGGAGAAGGTATAAGGGCTTGGATCGGATTAAGCGATGAAGAATCAGAAGGTGTTTTCAAATGGGTCACGGGTCCCGAATCTGGACAGGAATTAGGATATGCTGACTGGATGATAGGCGAACCCAATGATGATTGGCCTGGCGAGGACTATGTAGAATGGAGGAATTATCCTTATGGCCCTTCCAACGGGGCATGGAATGATGTCCCCCCTGATGCCTCGGGCGTAAATACGTTTATGGTAGAAGTGGACCCCATCCCCGAACCCGCCACCATGATCCTGCTTGGTTCCGGGCTGTTTGGACTTTCAGGGCTCAGAAGAAGGTTTAGAAAGAGACAGACAATCATCAGACAAGGAGGAAAAAGGTTATGCGTAACGCTTTCTTAGTATGTGTAACGGTATTGGCATGTTTGTTCGTCTCCAATACAGGTATGACGGAAGCCGCAATTTTGGTCCCATTAAACCATCAAATCAATTTGGGCTACACATATAATTCCCAATCGCCATCCGGAGATGCGATCTACCCTGCCTTTAACCTTGACACTATTACTTTCGAGGCAACTGAAGGTGGGTTTGTCCGCCACCATATGGTACCTACTCCAGGGTGGTGGTACCAGTATGTGGATCTGAACCTGGCCGGGATAACCACTCCAGGCAACGGGCTTGATCTGAGCAGTCCGGACGCCACCCTCTCATTTGAAACTCGTTTCTACCAGGATTCCCAGACGAATACCAATCCTTACGGTGATGCACCGGTCTTTCTGCGCATCTACACCTACGACACGGACGGCGATACCTATCTTGGCTACAGAGATTACAGCATCGTCTATGCAACGCAAAATCCCTGGAGCGATCAACCTTATCCCACCTGGACCACTGTGACAGTAGATCTAAACGACATCGGATCTTATACTGATGGCGGCACGTTTGATATAACCAATATGAGCCGGGTTCGATGGTATGGAACGGATTGGAGTGGAGGGGGTGACGATTTTGTCGATTTCCGGAATCTTACGATAAACACCGGTGCCCCCATCCCCGAACCCGCCACCATGATCCTGCTTGGTTCCGGCCTTCTGGGCCTTGCGGGTTTGAGGAGGAAGTTCCGCAAGTACTGATTTGCAGTGGGCAATGAATGCGAAGGGGTGGGGTTAAATTTTCACCCCGCCTTTTCGATTTGAAGTGAGGTTATGACGCGGAAGGGCGAGCAATATACACTCTGACGCCGTCCCAAACTTAAACAAAGGCGATAAAGATACTGAAACCTGGCGATTTTTAAGTATGATTATCCGAAAGTTGAAAGTCTTGATGCCGGTTTTGTGTAGGATATCAATATAATTGCAAAGTTTAAAGGCATATCAAATCGGTATGTTACAAGCAACTCCTGACCATGTGGCATACCGATGGAAAGGCTTCTTTTTGGTGAGTGCACTCGGTGTATTCAGCGCGTTCAATCTGCAGTTTTGCAATCTGCAATCAGAACCTGGCGAGATGCCTGATATCAGCATCGAAACTCAGTGAATTGTATTGTTGACCGGGAAAAAACTATGGTAAAATTTTATTTAACACACCACCAAAAGATGTTCGCTTCACTCATTTTGCGAGGTTGCCATGAAAATCGGACTGCCTCGAATTTGTTCTATCACGCCCCTTAGGGTCGTCTTCAGAGGAAGGCCCCAAAAATCATTCCCAATAACCTTAATTTTAACAGTGAAAACTTTTTCAACAAACTGTAATTATTTTTCTTAAAAGACTTAAGCCAAAAAGACCGCGATCGCAGCAAAAAGCAAATTTCAAGATATGAGCCAAGATAAAATCGAATTTAGGCCGGTAAAAAAAGAACTTTTGACCATTCATTCATAGGAGGAAAGAGGATGAAACGCATTGTAATCATGACACTTCTGGCGTTCGCGATGCTGTTAGGCATAACGTCGGCAGCGACTGCTGCCCCCCCTGCGTTGGCCGGTTACATCGTCGTCCTCCACGACAATGTGGAGTCGCCTGCGGCCGCAGCCAGGGAGATCGCCGCGCAGGTAGGGGGCCAGGTTGGCTATGTCTATGAGCACGCCCTGAAGGGATTCTCCATCCTGGTGCCCGCACAGGCAGTGGCTGCCCTGGAAAGGAATCCCAATGTCAAGTACGTGGCAACCGACGATATCAGATATGCCTACGCCCAGGAAATTCCCACGGGTATCGAGCGTATTTTCGCCGATGAAAACTCCAAATTGGACATCGACGGCACAGACGATTACCGGGTCGATGTGGATGTGGCCGTCATTGACACCGGGGTGGACTTCGAACATCCCGACCTGAACGTGATGGGCGGCGTAAACTGCACCGGTAACCCATTCAAAAGCAAATGCGTTTCCGGCGGCGATGACGACCACTATCACGGCACACACGTGGCAGGTACGATTGGCGCCCTTGACAATGACCAGGGCGTCGTGGGCGTGGCCCCGGGTGCACGCCTTTGGGCCGTGAAGGTGTTGAATTCACGTGGCAGTGGTTACACCTCCTGGATCGTCGCAGGTATCGACTGGGTGGCCGCTAACGCAGATACGATTGAGGTGGCCAACATGAGCCTGGGCGGTGCCGGCTTCAACCAGGCCGAGTACGACGCCATCCAGGGCGCTGTCAATAAGGGCGTGGCCTTCGCGGTGGCGGCCGGCAATTCCGACGATGACGCCGGCAATTACAGCCCGGCCGCCTTCGACAACGTCCTGACCGTCAGCGCGCTGGCCGATTTCGATGGCGAACCCGGCGGGTTGGGAAGCCCCACCTGCCGCACCGATCAGGATGACACCCTGGCGGATTTCAGCAACTGGGGCCCTGCCGTCGACATTGCAGCCCCCGGGGTCTGCATTCTGTCCACTTTTCCGTTAGAGCAGGGGGAATACGGCACTATCAGCGGTACCTCCATGGCCAGCCCTCATGTCGCCGGTGCGCTGGCATTGCTTGCGAGTGCCAGTAAGCTCGGCAATGCGACAGATGTTTACAATCTGTACGATCAGGTTATCAACTCCGGAAACTCTAACTGGACAGATGATTCCGGTGACGGCAGTAAAGAACCGCTGCTCGATGTGAGTACCTTTTCTCCGACTCTGATCCCTGTAGTTGGCGAACCACCGGCGCCCAACAACCCGCCCACTGTAGGAATCACCAGCCCGACCGAAGGCGCATCATTCGCATCCGGTGAAAGTATTTCCTTTGCTGGTTCGGCTTCCGACACTGAAGACGGCGATCTGACCGGCAGCCTGGTCTGGACATCCAGCCTGTACGGCCAAATCGGCACGGGCGGCTCCTTCAGCGCGACACTCAGCAATGGCACGCATACCATCAGCGCGTCCGTGACCGATTCCGAAGGCTTGACCGCGAGCGAATCCATTACGATCACTGTTAGTGGCGCGACTGCTATTAGCCTTACCGCTCAAGCCTATAAAGAAAGAGGCACCGGATATGCCGATCTGACCTGGACCGAAGCGACAACAAATGTGGATGTCTACCGTGACGGTTCTGTTGTCGAAACAACCGAATACGGTGTGACGTCCACCCAACTGTTCCTTGGAAAGGGAGGCGGTTCGGCAACCCTCTGGGTGTGTGAATCTCAAACTTCAATCTGTTCGAACATTGTTACAGTATCCTGGTAAGAACGCTCGGCCCAAAGCCCTATTTTACAACAGATCACTCACATAAACGGCCCCTGCATTTGCAGGGGCCGTTTGTGATTAAAACTCCTTCATCTGACGCTCATGTCTTCGGGAAGCCCCACCAGGCGATGGGCTCTTGGGCCTTTTAACGTCTTGCCCGGGACTATATAGCGCAACCTTCGCTGCAGTGCGCCACCCTTGGAACCATGAATCTTTTCTTCATTTCAATCACCTCCCTTTTGTAAGGTTAGGATAACTTCCGCGCTACTATTGACTTTGGGCGGTTGAAAACCTCAACTTCTCGTCAAAACATTTCGCAAATGGACGGCCTAGGAAATCTTCGAGGATCTGCATGAAACGCTCCTGACCGGCCGTTCAATTTATCTCCAACACACGCCTGGACCGTAACCCATGGCTCCTCCGCGCCCGGAAAAACCTTTATGGTATCCTCTCCCATACCCCCGGCCATACCTGCTTCCGGGTCTTTGTTCCGGCACGATCTTTCGGGCTTCCAACTCATACTGCAGCCCCTTCTGATCCAGATCCGCCCGGAGGTCGCTGATCTCGCGCTGAAGCGCCTTGGCTCTTTCGATGTCCGGGTTCTGAGCGCCCATGAGCGCGTCAAGTTCCTGGGATTTATTCGCGATCTGCTCTCTGATGGTTTCAGACTCCTGGTCATATTTCCTGTCAAGTTCTTCCAGTTTCCCGCGTTCCTCATCACTCAGGTTCCCATATCCCCGGTCATGCATAGCTCCATATCGGTAGTCTCTATCCCAGTAACCCCTCATATGGTGCCCCCAGCCCCATCCGGGACCATCGCTCAATGCCGGATAGGCAAAGACACCAACCAAAAGGACGATTCCCAAAACGATCAATATATTTTTCATGATTGGCCCTCCTTTTCTTATTGTTTTAATATATATTAAAGCAAGAAAAAGGCCAAATCAAGGGGGCCACAATGTAACACGCTGATATCATTGTTTAACTTTTTTATCTTAGGGAGAATTGTCGATTTCAAGACCTGCAATACCGGCAAAAAGTGGATAGGAAGTATGCAGTTTACCGGATTCAGGGGGATCCAGTTGGATACTTAATATGCAGTTCAACGAGTTTAGCATTCAGAGTGAGTCTCCTCCCGCAGAGCGGGAGGCCTCAGGAAGCCCCCCGAAGGGGGCAGTGACGTAAGGACCCCACAAGGCCTCCCTGAGCCCGGAGGCCCTTTCAATGCGGCGGGACACGGCCTTCCTAATGACCTTTTCAGGACCCCACAGCCCTATGTGCTTTCTGGCACGCGTGATCCCCGTGTAAATGAGCTCCCTGGTCAGAAGGGGCGAATCCCTGTCCGGAAGGACGAGGATGACCCTGTCAAACTCCGATCCCTGGCTCTTATGGACTGTCATGGCAAATACTGTTTCGTGCTCAGGGAGCATCAGGGGATGAAAACGCCTCAGGCGGTCTTCCGGACCCTGGAAAAATGCCCGAAGACCGCCGGCCGAATCGGGGTCGGGCATGATGATCCCCATATCCCCGTTAAAAAGGCTTAGATTGTAGTCATTGCGGGTAATGAGAATCGGACGGCCTGCATAGACCCCCTCCCTGTCTGGCCGGATCAGGCCTTCGACGCGAAGCATCCTCTCTATGGCCCGGTTCACGGCATTTGCGCCATAGGGGCCTTCCCGCAGCGCACAAAGGATTCGGAATCTTTCAAAGGAACGAAGGACATCCACGGGTTCCCGGACTGCAAAGGAATTCCCTAGCCCCTTTCTAACGGCATCTGCGAGTGCCCCGATCCAGTGCTCATGCCCGGTGTCATCTTTCCATCCAATATCCGGAAACCCGCCACCCTTGAGAAGAGCCATGGTCTCATCGACCTTTCCCTCGTTGACCGCGCGGCTTAAGGCATAGATGCCGCTCAAACCGCCGAAGCGATAACTTGTCCTGAGCTCAACAACGGCATCCCGGATGCCGGCGAGGGACCGCTCTTCCCCCTCTCCGACGATCCTGTATCCCGTGCCCTGTTCGGCCCTTCTTGCGAAGGCGGCGGAAAAACCGTGTGTCCGTCCTCTGTCACAGATATCCCCCAGGACGGCCCCTGCCTCAACAGACGCCAGTTGATCTTTATCGCCGAGCAGGATCAATTTGGCCCCCGGCCTGAGGGCCTGGACGAGTTTGGACATGAGGGCCAGATCCACCATGGAAACCTCGTCTACGACGACAACATCCGCGGCCAGGGGATGGTCGGCATTGTGGCGAAAATAGGGCGACCCTTTTATGCTCCCGAGAAGACGGTGTAAGGTAGAGGCCTTTTGGGGAATGGCCTCCTTAATGGATTCGTGGCAATTCAGTCGCTTCCTGCCTTCCCTGATGGCCGCTTCCAGCCTGGTGGCCGCCTTCCCGGTAGGCGCGGCAAGGGCGACTCGACTGCCCTTTACTCCCGCCCGTTCCAGGAACAGCGCCAGGATTTTCAGGATGGTCGTGGTCTTTCCCGTGCCCGGCCCACCGGAGATCACGCACAGGCCCTTGTCAAGAGCGGTAAAGGCCGCGATCTTCTGCCAGTCGACATATTCCCCGCCGCCTCCAGGGAAGAGTCTGTCAAGATCCTGTCTCAAGCCTTCGAGGTCCGTGCCGGGATCATTCTGGGCAAGCATTTTGATACCACGGGCCAGCCTTTCCTGATAGTCCCAATATCGATACAGGTAAAGCCTTCCCATTTCGTCCAATACGAGGGGGGCGTATTCACCCGGAAGCCCCACCGCATTCTGTTTTAAAAGCCCATCCCGCCACTCCCGAAATTCCGGAATAGTCACACCCGATCCGCCTTCCTCACCACCCAGGCAGGTTCCGGCCATCCGACCAAGATCCAGGCAGATGTGCCCCTCCCTTGTGGCACTGCTGACGAGGGCGGCGGCCAGATGCAGCTCCCGACCTCCTCCGCCGGACAATCCCGCCATAAGCGCCGCAAAATGCACATCAATGGGGGCGAGGATGCCAAGCCCCATCAAAACTTTCAATTCCTCATCTTCCATCACTCTTTTCCAAAATAGAATGTGCCGCTCCAAGCAGGGATCGGCATGTTCTCTCCGCTACGCTCCCTCCGCCATCCGTGGCTCCGGTCGCTGCGGGATTTCGGCCCTTCATCTGTCCTGATTCAGGGCCGAAATATCCCCCCCAGGCGGGACTCCGAGAAAATCCCGGTCCCTGTTTTCCGCTGCCTGGGTGAGAACCTCAATGCGAAGATGACTGCTTTGCATTTCCAAATGCCTGATTTAACACGATCCCGTGCAAAAAATAGACTTGTTTTGGACACCAATGATCTTCCCTGTTCCTTCTGCGATTTCCGGTCGTGTCTCTTTTCATTTTTTTCTATATGACGATCGCCTCCTCATCGATCAGGCGATCATGCAGCAGGTGGATCAATCCGGCGG
>JBMNCO010000204.1:0-19039 GCA_049366815.1 Desulfatiglandales bacterium
TGGCTTGTCTTCAACATCATCCGCAAAAGAAAATACTGATCACCAAGGCCGGGAGAAAATTCCGCCTGCTCCGAGAAAATTCCGGTCCCTGCTTTCCGCTGCCTGGGTGGGAACCTCAATGCGAAGAGGACTCTTTTGCATTTCCAAATGCCTGATTTGACACTATCCTGTGCAAAAAATAGACTTGTTTTGGACACCAATGATCTTTTCCCGTCAATCAGGCTTCGTCTCGACCGACAGGGCAAGCAGCAAGGGGCTGATAAGAATTCAGGTGAAGGCCATAAAAAAGCGCCATATCAGCAAGTTAAAACGTTTACCTGCCGTTTTCAGCTCGGGAAAAGTACACAAATTAGGTTGACATGTCAGGAATTTTATTGGATATAACACGCGGGATTTTCAAATCAATAACCAATCAGGAGGAACGAAATGGATGTCAAGACCATAGGAGTATTGGGCGCAGGAACGATGGGAAATGGTATCGCCCAGGTCGCCGCACAAGCAGGATACAACGTCGTCATGAGAGATATCGAAGACAGGTTTGTTGAGAATGGGATCAAAAATATCGATAAATTCCTCTCCAAGAGCGTTGAAAAGGGCAAGATGACCGCGGAGGACAAGAGCGCCGTTATGGGGAGGATCAAACCCACAACCAAAATGGAGGACTTAAAAGACGTAGATTTCGTCATCGAAGCAGTCCTTGAAATCATGGATCTGAAAAAGCAGATTTTTGCTGAACTCGACGAACTGACAAGGAAAGATGTCATCCTGGGAACCAACACCTCCTCCATGTCCATCACCGAGATTGCAACAGCAACCAAGAGGCCGGAAAAGGTCATGGGCGTGCATTTTTTCAACCCCGTTCCGCTCATGAGACTGGTAGAACTTGTGAGAGGCCAGTTTACCGCTGATGAGACCGTGGCAGTAGCGGCCGAAGTGTCCAAGAAAATGGGGAAGGAGTCGGTCGAAGTCAAGGTGGATGTGCCGGCATTTCTAGTCAACAGGCTCATGATGCCCCACTTTGTCGAGGCCATGAGCCTTCTTGAACAGGGTGTGGCGACAAAAGAAGATATTGACAAGGCCGCAAAACTGGGCCTCAACTACCCCATGGGACCTTTTGAACTCATGGATCTGACGGGCCTCGATATCGCCATGAACATCAACGACTACATGCGTCAGGAATTGGCCCAAGAACTCAAGTGGCACTCCTGCCTGCAGCTCAAAAACCTGGTAAAGGCCGGACGTCTCGGCAGGAAGACGGGTGCAGGCTGGTACGAGTATAAATAACACGTGCCGACGGACCTGCGAGGCGTCATTGCCGCGAGGCTGACCCCGCTTCATCAGGGCCTACTTCCAAAATCCAACGGACGAGGATTTTTCTATAATTTAAAGGCCACAAAGTAAGAGATCTCAGATTGTTTGGACCGGGACTGGGTTTATTATTCAGTCCCGTTTTTTTGGCCGCAGGAATTCGATAGATTTCGATGCCTCATTTATTGGTGTCTAAATATAGATCCATTTTCCGCGAGGGTCTCTGGTCAAATCATGCAATTGGAGGTGAAAAACGCTCATCTGAGCTCCTTAACTGAGCAACGGCAAATTCTTTCGGAGTGTGCCTCATTATTCCTTTAATTCACTTCCTTCTTTTTCTTCTATATATATTACTTAAGTAGTTGTATTGAGCACTCATCTTCTTGTCTTTTCCCCCTTTATATAACGAAAAAACGCGATAATGCATTGACAACCTTTTCACCGAGGTATAGAAATTGAGTTTGCTTTTATGTCAAGCATGCCACATAGGAACATCACTTAAAATTTTTGTAACACTTTAACCCTTTGAAAAATTCGAAAGGAAAGGAGGCATTACTGCAATGCGTTCAAAAAAATCGTTTGCATCATTAATTTTGGTTTTTGGCATAATCGCCATGGCCTTTACACCAGCCTTGGTTGGTGCCGAACCCCAGGGAAAGCTGATCATGTTCCACGCGGGGAGCCTTACTCTGCCCTTTGAGGCCATGGAAAAGGCCTTTGAGAGCCGGTACCCCAAGGTGGACCTGCTTCGGGAGGCCAGCGGTAGCCAACAGGCGGCCAGGAAGATATCGGACCTTAAAAAGCCCTGTGATATCATGGCATCGGCCGATTACAAGGTCATCGACAAACTGCTCATTCCCGATTATGCGGACTGGAACGTCCGTTTTGCCTACAATCAACTCGTTCTCTGCTACACGGACAAGAGCAGGTATGCCGGGGAAATCAACGCAGACAACTGGTACGACATCCTGCAGAAAGACGGTGTGGTGTGGGGACACTCCGATCCCAACCTGGACCCCTGCGGATATCGCTCACTCATGGTCCTTCAACTGGCAGAGAACCACTACAATATGCCGGGTCTTTACGAGAAAATCATTGCCAACCGCCCAAAGGAAAACATTCGACCCAAATCCGTCGAGTTGATCTCCCTCCTCCAGACCGGAAACATGGACTATGCATGGGAATACCTTTCTGTTGCGGTTCAGCACGGATTGAAGTACATTGTGCTCCCGGACGAAATCAACCTCGGCAATTACAAGTACGATGATCTTTACGAAAAGGCGATGGTCAAGGTCACGGGAAAGGAACCGGGGACATTTATGGAAATCAAGGGGGAATCCTGCACCTACGGGGTGACCCTGATCAAGGACGCCCCGAACATGGAAGCGGCTATGGCCTTCTTGTCATACCTTCTCGATCCCCAGGGTGGACTCAAGATCCTCGAGGATATGGGGCAACCCCCCTTTATCCCCTGCCGGGTTCCGACCGGAGACATGAAGGAAAAGCTGCCTGCAGGGCTTAAAGGCCTCGTTGAGGTGAGAAACTAGTTTAAACAAAGCAAGCATGAGAAAGAGAGAACCCTTTTTTTGGTTTACCGTGTCCTGCGGTCTGGTGATCATGGCCTTCATCGTCGTACCACTGTTCGAGATGATGACCTCACCCTCTCTCTCCGGACTCGCAGAGACTTTTAAGGACAAGGACGTGATGCGGTCGATCCGGCTGAGCCTTTACACCGCGGGGTCGGCCGCTCTCATTTCCTTCATCCTGGGCACACCTCTGGCCTATATCCTGGCACGGAGCGAATTCCGGGGCAAGCGGCTGGTGGAGAGCATCATCGACCTGCCCATCGTGATCCCCCATCCTGTCGTGGGTATCGCCATCCTCAGTGTTGCGGGAAAGAACCACTGGATCGGGCAGGTGATCAATGAATTGGGGATTCGAATCATGGGAAGTGTGACGGGCATTATCGTCGTGCTGACCTTTGTCGGCATCCCTTTTTATATCAACGCCGCAAAAGACGGCTTTGAAGGGATTTCGCCCAGGCTTGAGAATGTCTCCCGCAGCCTAGGGGCCACCATGACGGGCACCTTTCTCCGCATCACCTTTCCCCTGGCCCGACGCAGCATGCTCATCGGCGTCATCATGTGCAGTGCCCGGGCCATCAGCGAATTCGGAGCGGTCATTATTGTGGCCTACCACCCCATGATTGCGCCGGTCATGATCTATGAACGCTTCGAGGCCTACGGACTGAAATATTCGCAGCCCGTAGCCGTCTGGCTCGTCTTTATCTGTCTGACCCTCTTCCTGGCCCTTCGAATTCTGACCCTGCACAGAAAGGCTAGGGCATGATCCGTATCGAGAATCTTCACATCAGCCTTCCGGGGTTCAGCCTCCGCGAGATCAATATCCACATCAAGGAAAATGAGTTCTTTATCCTGATGGGTCCCACCGGGGCCGGGAAGACGGTGCTTCTGGAGGGGATGGCCGGCCTGGTTCCTATAAAAAGCGGCAAGATCTTCGTAGAGGGTGGGGACATCACCGGAGTGCCCCCTGAGAAGCGGGGGATCAGTATTGTGTACCAGGACCACGCTCTGTTCCCCCACCTTACGGTCCGGGACAATATCAGGTACGGCCTGCGATACCATGCCATCGAAACAAACGAAGGGACCAGGCGCTTCCAACGGCTCATAGACCTCCTGGACATCCCCCACCTCCTGGAACGGATTCCATTGAATCTGAGCGGCGGAGAAAAACAGAGGGTCGCCCTGGCAAGGGCCCTGATCGTAGCGCCAAAGGTCATCCTTTTGGACGAACCTCTCTCGGCACTGGATCCGAACTTCCGGGAGGAGATACGCAGCGTACTCAAGAGACTTCAGCGATCATGGGGTGTGACCTTCGTGATGGTCACCCATGATTTTGCCGAGGCCCTGGCCATGGCAGACCGCGCGGCCGTGCTCAACAACGGTTTGATCGAGCAGACCGGCACCATCGAGGACATTTTTCAAAAACCGGACTCCGCCTTTGTAGCGGACTTCGTGGGCATGAAAAACCTCTTCAAGGGCGAATTCAGGGATACCCGGGCCAGAATCGCGGACTTAGAGGTCGACCTCGGCTGTCCCTCCCCTGAGGGAAAAGTCTACGTCGCCATTCGTCCGGAAGATATTGCGATCAACAGGGACAGTGACAGGATCAGGGCCGAAAACAAATTTGAGGGCAAGGTGAAGTCCGTCATTGATCAGGGATTCACCTACGAGATCCAGGTCGGGGTAGGGGAGATCCTTTTTAAAGCCCTTATCACCAAAAAGGCCCTCTTCAAGTTGGGGATTCGGGAGGGGAGCCACGTCTTTCTCGGATTCAAGTCAACGGCCATTCACACCTTCTGAACACACTTACAACGCAGGATACTATGAAACGACAAGGGGCAAGTAGACGGCAAAGGTGCTCCCGTGGTCGGGTTCGCTGTCAATGACAATTTTGCCGTGATGCGCCTTGAGTATGCTGTTCACAATCGCCAGGCCCAGCCCGGTCCCGTTGATAAAACGGGTTTTATCATTTTTTACACGATAAAATCGCTCCAGAATCAAGTCCTTCTCTTCCTTTTCTATGCCGATGCCGGTGTCCTTCACCTTGATACAGAGGTACGGGCTTGCCACTTCAGCCGAAACCGTGACACGGCCATGGCCCGGCGTGTACTTGATCGCGTTGCCGATCAGGTTGGAGATCACTTCGACCATGTTGTCCCGGTTGCCCAGTATGGCCGGAAGTTCCTGAGCGACCATCAGCATGAGGTCAATGCCCTTAGCCTGGGCCCTGGGTTGGAAAAAGGCCACCTGATCCTCCAGAATCGGAATCATATTCAATCTTTCCCTTTCCTGGTTGAGTAGGCCGGACTCAATCTTTGCCAGATCCAGGAGTTCTGAGGTAAGATCCACCAGAGATTTGAGCCGCCCTGACGTCCTACCCAATATCTCCCTCTGATTTTCCGGCAAATCCCCGGCCACGCCATCCAGGATCAACTTGATCTGCATCAGTACGGTGTTCAAGGGACCACGGATTTCGTGGGCGACCATGGAAACCAGATCGGACTTCATCTGATCCATCTTTTTCAATGCGGTAATATCATGTATGAGCGTAATGGTGCCGAGATTCCTGCCCATTCGATCCCTGAAAGGGACACATCTGGCGCTCAGGACCAGTTCCTGGGTCTCGCCCAGGGGCCTGTAGTGAATTTCTTCCGCCAATTCGGAGAATTGATCTCTCGGCATTGAGAGTGCCTGATCGATCATTTTTTCCATCTCCTCATTATTGATGACATGTTCCGCCATCCTGCCAATGGGTTCTCTTCCATGGTAACCGATCATTTCCAAAAACGCCGGATTGACCAGAGCGACCTTCTTACCGCTATCAGTGGCCATGACCCCGTCGGCGAGATGATTGATGAGGACGCCCATCCGTGACTTTTCATTCGTGATATCCTCAAGGGTCCGGAGAAAATCTATGGCCTTGATGACAACCAGTCTCAGATCCTGTGGCGAGAAGGGCTTTGAAATGAAATCAAAGGCCCCTGTTTTCATGGCCTCTACGGCATGATCCAAGGTGGCATAACCCGTAATGACGATGACAACCGTATGGGGCCGCTCGCTCTTGAGATGGGCCAGAACATCCATACCGGAGATGCCGGGCATCATCAAGTCAAGAAGAACGATGTCAAAGTGCTCCTGTTCGATACGTTCCAAGGCCTGGTGACCGTTTTCCGCGACCACCGCAAAGAAACCGTCCTTGGTGAGCATCTGACGGCAGCCTTCACGAATGCTTTTTTCATCATCCACTACCAGGATTCTTGTCTTGAAGGTTTCCACGGTTTCATCCTTTGGATTCGTCCCGGTCCTCTGCTCCCTATAACCCTCCCTGGAAGCGCTTTCACAGGTCTGTGATATCATCCGAGGCCCGGTAAAGCGGGAGTTCGACGAGGAAGGTCGTCCCACCAGGATCGGTTTCCTTGACCCGTATATCGCCGCCGTTCTCCATTATGATCCCATAAGCGGTGCTCAGGCCGAGACCGGTTCCTTTTCCGGGCTCCTTGGTGGTAAAAAAGGGATCAAAAATCCGGGGCAGGTTTTCCTCGGGAATACCGCACCCCGTATCCGATACCTCAAGGTAGGCCTTTCTTTTCGCCCTGTCCCGATAGGTTCGGAAGGTCAGCGACCCCTGGCCGTCCATGGCGTCTACGGCATTCATAATCAAATTGATCATGATCTGTATAAGCTGGTTCTTGTCGATGTAAATCATCATCATGTCATCGGATAGGTCTTTTCGGATAATAATGTTCCCAAAAAATCTCTGGTCCCGGATGAGATTGAGACTCAGGTCCACAAGCGTGTTCAGGTCAATGATCTTTTTGGCTGAATCGGCCTGCCTGCTGTAGGCAAGGAGATTCTTTACAATGTTCCTGCAGCGCCGTACATCATCGGTAATGCTTTCAAGGTTCCCCTTCAGAGGATGGCCATCTTCCAGATCCTCCAGGGCCAGTTCGGCATTGAAAAGGATGCCTGTCAAGGGATTATTGATCTCATGGGCCACCCCTGCCGCCAGTTGGCCCAGAGAGGCCATCTTTTCGGACTGCGCCAGCTGCAGTTGCGTTTGTCGAAGTTTCTTCTCCACGGCGAGTTTTTCCCTGAGATCATTGAATATACCCATAGTGGCCACCTCCCAGCCCTCTTCGTAGATGATAGAGGCATTCAGCTCGACAGGAATTCTCTCACCCCTTGAATTGATGACCATGGTCTTCCACCCCTGCAGCTTTCCTTTCCCGCCCAGCTCTTCATCTCTCAATTTTCGCATGATTTCCCGCGCCACGCCGGGAGGATAGACGCACTCAATGGACTGCATCTGGTTGGCCTCCTCGAAGGAATACCCGAAAAGGCCCTCCGCGACCTCGTTCATGATTACAATATTGCCGGATCGATCCGCAGCCACGATGGCACTGGCGGAACCCTGGATGGTTTTTTCCAGGAACTCTTTGGTCTCCTTAAGCTTTTTTTCAAGGAACTGAAGGCGTGTGACGTCCCTTACACTTTCCATAATGTAGATGATGTCACCGTTGTCATTCAGTATGGGCGAGAAGACGCGATCTTCCCATCTGCTCCCCCCCCCTTCGAGGGTTATTTCCGAAAGGCTTGAGTGGCCTCTCTTATCAATAAGAACCTCTAAAAAAGGACAACGCTCCCGCTCACAGGCTTCCCTGGAACCGTAGAAGGCCTCATGGCATTTCTTCCCGATAACCCGGTCAAGAGGGCCGTAATAATCGACGAAGGCCTGATTGGCATTGATGATGACCTTGTCGGGTCGAAGGATCAGGGTGGGAAAGGAAAGGGAGTCAAAAACCCGACTCCTCCAGTCTATCTCACCCATCATTTTTTTGTTCATTTCAAAGAACTCCGGAGCAATCCCTGCGATGGCTGTTGCCGGGAAAGGGATCTCTTTGGGATTTCATAGACATCTTCCAACAAGGCCTTGGCCGGTTCCGCCGCTTTTTCAGGAAGGATGAGGGAAATAGAAGCCCCGGTGCATGCTGCGGCGAGGACCGGAATGCCTCCTCTGCTCAGGGCGTCTAGAGCGATATCCAAGATACCGTATCGGTCTCCGAAATGGGGGCCCTGAAAATGAATCATCTCAACGGGAGAGTCTGCCCTGACGAACTTTCCCCTATTTTGATGGACAGAGACCCCCGCACAACCGAATAAATACGCCTGATACCGGCTTTCCAATACAAGCAAAAAAAGCACTTCTTCGTCTGATGAGCGCTGAGTAAGGACAAGTCGAAAATTTATCCCGGCATCCTTCCATGTCCGGATTTTTTCACTCCACTCGGCCAAAAACTCGGGTCTTATGTGAAAAACCACCATGGAAAGATCCTGGCTCACCAGGAAGCCATAGGTCTTCACCCTTTTTTCAAAATATACTGCAATCGTATCCACGCGTTCGTCTCCTGACCAGACAAGAGGATGGCTGCTTCACGGGTCCTGGTCCCGCGGCAATTCCAGGTATTGCCTCACCGCCGCAACGGCGTAGTCCAGGAGTGCATAATCAGTAATGAATGACAGAGAAGAAATAGAGGATGCCAAAGCGTGAATGTGAACCCTTGACTTGGCGAGGGCACAAAGGGACAGCCCCAGTATTTCAAAAGAAAAACGGTGAGGATAAAGAGAAAGGGCACCCACATCAGGGACGAAATCAACACGTCCACCAAGGTGGTGCTCGGACCGGATAAGCCCCTTTGTATGGTGCAAGTCCTCGGCTGCAACACAAAAGACGGTCTGAGACGATGCTTTTGTATCTGCCCTGGTCAGGAAGATGATATTGATCCTGTTTGCCGACAGCTCCTGCAGGAGGCGCCACCGGCGGGTTTCAAGACCGGGGGGATGACAAAACCTCACGAGGGCGAGTTCACCGCTCAGTTTGATACCCCCTATCATGATTTTTTCCATGATAACCGGCCCATCGCAGAAACAAAAGGTCCTAACTGAGATACTGTCCTACGATATCCATCAATTCATCCAGATCAATCGGCTTAGGGATGAATTCATCGGCCAGCGATGTCTTACCATCGATGTGCGTATAATTGGTCGACGTCACGGCTTCTCCCACGGCGGTCAAGAGAACCACGGTGATATCTTTATACTGGGGGTCTTTTTTCAATTCATCGCAGAGCACATAGCCGTTTTTTTTGGGCATCATCACATCGAGTATAATGAGATCGGGCCGCTCCTCTTTGATCTTTTCCCAGGCCATCACCCCGTCGTAGGCCTTGGCGCTGCGATAATTTTCATTCTCCAGCTTCATGGAGACGACTTCCACCAGGTCAGGATCATCATCCACAACCAAAACAAGCTTTTTTTCTCCCATTCCGGTTACCTCCGTGTGAAGAACTTTGACCGTATGAATTTAGCCCTTTCCAATAACTGTGTGGAAATCATGATTTCCTTTCGAATTTTTCAAAGGGCTAAAATGTTACCTTTTACCTATAGGCCTGGACGGGCAAATCATATCCCGTCTAGCTTACCTCAGGTCTGGGAAGCAACCCAGCCCTTTCAACGACCTCGGGCACCTTTTGCTCCCATTCTATAGCCATGATATGGAAGCCCCGGACACCCTCCTCCTCTTTCAGCGCCTCAATGGTCTCCACGCAAATCTTGATGCCTTCTTCAGCCTGCTTTTCTTTCGGTACACCGGCAAGACGTTTCACCAGCTCATCGGGGACATCCATGCCCGGGACCTTATTCTTCATATATTTTGCCATGCCGGCCGATTTCATGGGAGTAACCCCGGCCAGAATGGCGACCTTTTCGTGGAGCGCCCGGTCCCTGACGCCCTGCATCCATGTCTTGAATTTGCCGAGGTTGTAGATACACTGAGTCTGGATAAAATCCGCGCCTGCCCTGACCTTTTTGGCCAGACGGGCGACCCGCAACTCGAAGGGATCTGCGAAGGGATTGGCGGCGGCCCCGATGAACATTTGAGGAGGATTGAGGATCTCGTCGCCCCCTTGAAATTTTCCCTCATCCCGCATCCTCCTGACCATTTGGACAAACTGGATGGAATCGATGTCATACACGTTGGCGGCCGTCGGATGGTCACCAAAGCAGGGATGGTCACCGGAGAGGCAGAGCATGGTGTTGATATCGTGGGCATAGGCCCCCAGAATATCACTCTGCATGGCCAAACGGTTGCGGTCCCTCGTGACCATCTGAAGAATGGGGTGGAGGCCCGTTTGTTTTAAAAGGATACAAGCGGCAAGGCTGGACATGCGCACCACGGCCGTCTGATTGTCCGTTACATTAACGGCATCGACAAAACCCCTCAACATTTCGGCCTTTTCCCTGACCTTCTCTGGCAGGGCACCCCTGGGAGGGCCACATTCGGATGTCACAGCCAACTGCCCTGATGCCAAAACCCTTTCAAGTGCACTTTCCGTTCTCATTATGCCAAATCCTCTCTTATAATCTTCCGAGGCCCTCCGTCCCGGCTGGTTCGCCAGTCCTTTGTCTCCATGATCTCTTCGTACCTATCCTCCAGCCCCAAGGCCTTGAGGCGGTCCCAGATAAGCTGCCAGGCACAGTCCACATCGGGATTGATCTCACATTTCCCGCTTGATGAACCACCGCAGGGCCCGTTCAGCAGCCGTTTGGAACACCTGGCAATGGGGCAAATTCCAGCAGTCAAGCCGAGAATACAATCCCCGCACCCCTGACATCGTTCCGCCCAGACCCCCTGCCTTTCCGAGGCCCCCATGAACTTGGTGTTCACGGCCGGGAAGACGGGCTTTTCCTTGAAGCGCTTGGCGATCTCCTGAACGCCGCATCCGCATGCCATGGAAAGCACGGCGTCCACCTGATCAATGACGTTCACGAGTTCTTCCACGTATTCCGGGTCACATTGTCTTTCCAGTGTCATTTCCTTGATCTCCAGCATCTTCCCGCTCTGCATAAAGGCCATCTGAAGGGCCGATGACAGAAGGGCGACCTCCTTGCGCCCTCCTGCCGCGCAGACGGTGACGCATTCATTGCAACCCACAAGGAGAATACGACGATAGGGTTCGATGAATCCGATGATCTCCTCCACAGGCTTTCGTTCGGCTGTAATCATTGTCTTTGTCTCTCCTCTAGTAAGACTGTAACCATGATGTAATGTTCAACCGTTCTGGCACGCTCGGAATTTTTTCATTGGGCTCCTGAAGCTTACCGGCTGTTGCATGCATTCGGTTTAGGGTTATACGGCCTCCCGGACCTGACCCAAAAGTGCGGACTTGACCGGGCTTGGACCCAGTTTGCGGATTTTTTCTGTAAAATCGCCGGCGGTCCTGGCGAAGCGTTCACCCATCCCTGCGGACATCGTGATCATTTCCAGGCGCTCTCCATTGACACCGATTTCATCGAGAAGTTTCTTCACATAGGTGACGCGCCGGGTCGCCCTCAGATTCCCGTTCTTGAAATGGCAGTCGCCCTCGAGACAACCGGCCACATAGACACCGTCGGCACCCTTTTGAAAGGCCTTCATGATATGAACGGCATCCACCTTGCCCGAGCAGGGTACCCGGATGACATGGACATTAGGGGGGTAACACAGCCGCATGCTGCCTGCCATGTCCGCGGCCGTATAGGCACAGTAATGACAACAAAAGGCCACGATGACCGGTTCAAAGTTTCCCATCATGTCGTTATCCTTTCCAGAAGGCCGTTCAGCTTGGCCATGATCTGATCATCCTCGAACTGCATGAGCTGGATGGCCTTGGCGGGGCATTCGGCGGCACAGACGCCACAGCCGTGACATTTCGCCGGATCGATTTCCGAATACCCTTCGGCGTTGATAAAAGGGACCCCAAAGGGACAGGCCCGAACGCAAATCAGACAGGCCGCGCATCTTTTCCCGTCAACCCGCGCAACCGCTGCGCCAAGGTTGATGGTCTTTCTGGCCAGAAGGGTCTGGGCCCGTCCCGCCGCCGCCTGGGCCTGGGCGATGCACTCGCGGATCGTCTTGGGGGCGTGGGCCGTGCCGGCCACAAAAAAACCGCGGATCGGCAGATCCACAGGTCTCAGTTTAACGTGGTCTTCCAAAAAATAACCGTCCCCCGTCCTGGGGAGGTGAAAGATCATGGAAAGGTCTTCGGTGCCTTCTTCGTCGGCCACCAGACCGGTGCTCAGGGCCAGACAGTCCGCCGGAATCTCCAGATCGCGATCCAGGATCGTTTCATGAAAGGTGACGACGATCCGATCATTTTCGCCTCTTACAAGCGGTTCACTTTCCGTGTTATAGCGGAAGAACTTGACCCCGAGTTCACGCGCCCTTCTGTAATAATCCTCCTGAAATCCGTAGGTCCGCATGTCACGGTAAAGTACGGAAATTTGGGCCGAGGGATGAAGATCAAGGACTCTTAGGGCGTTCTTTATGGCGGACTGGCAACAGAGCCTCGAACAATTCGGATTTTCAGGGGTTCGGGACCCTACGCATTGAATCATTACAACCTGCTCCCAGGTCTTGACCAGATCGGGCTGATCATCGATCAGGCGATCGAGATCAAGTTGGGTCATGACGGCCTTGTGTTGATCCAGGAGATATCCCGGCGGCCGATTCGCAAGGGCCCCTGTAGCCAGGATCGTGACCCCGTGATTGATCTGCCTGTAAAACATCCGTCTGCCGACCTGCACTCCTGTCTTAAAAAAGCCCGGCATGCCGGTATGGTCAACGATGACGGCCCTGGTGATGACCTGAATGTTGTCATGATTCGTGGTCCTTTTGATCAGGTCTCCCATATAGGCCTGGACATCTTCGCCCTCCAGGGTCCGGTGAATGTCTCTGGCCAACCCGCCCAATTCGGGGGATTTCTCCACGAGATAGACCTTAAAACCCTGGTCGGCCAAAATGAGGGCGGCATTCATCCCCGTCACTCCACCGCCCACCACGAGGACGTCCTGATTCATGGGAAGGATATGCTCGGTAAGCGGGTGAGACAGGGCAACGGCAGCGGCCGACATCCGGAGGGCGTCCTTGGCCTTGTTCAGGGCTTCGGCCGGATGATCCAGGTGCACCCAGGTGCCCTGATCGCGGATATTGGCCATTTCCACCAGGTATTTGTTGAGCCCGGCCCTGCGCACGGTGTCCTGAAACAGGATCTCGTGGGTTCTGGGTGAACACCCGCCGATGACGACCCTGTTGAGTTGCTTATCCCGTATGATCTCCTGAACCCGTTCAAGGGATTCACGGGAACAGCCGTGGCCGATCTCTTCCGCGACAGCCACCCGGGGAAGCTTACGGGCATAGGCGACCAGTTCTCCCACGGAGATAAGGCCTCCGATATTGGATCCACAGTCGCAAACAAAGATGCCGAGCCTGGGCTCTTCATGACTCACATCCCTCTCCGGCGGGAATGCATCCCGGTCTTCGAAGGTCTCTTGGGAGCGGTACATGTTTCGAGAGGCCATGCAGGCGGCGGCACTCGCCTGGACCATGGTTTCGGGAATGTCCTTGGGGCTTTCGAAGAGCCCGCAGACATAGATCCCCGGCCTGGACGTGGTCACAGGGGCGAAACCGGAGGTCTTGACAAAATGATGCTCATTGAGCTCGATACCCATCTCCCGGGACAGATCAACCAGTTCATCCGGGACACGAAACCCTGTGGATAGGACCACCATGTCGAAGATCTCTGTTTTAATCGCCTCGTCGCCTTCTTCAAAATAGGTGATGGACAGGTTGTCCGCCTCCGTATCGTATTCCACGGTATGGGGACGAGTGCGGACAAAACGGATGGCAAAATCCCTTTTGGCCCGCTGATAATAGAGTTCGTAGTCCTTGCCGGATGTCCTCATATCCATATAAAAGACCACGGTTTCAATGTCGTCCTGAAAACGCTCCTTGGTGACCATCGCCTCCTTGAGTGCATACATGCAGCAGGCGCTTGAGCAGTAGGGGACACTTCCGGCAGTGATGCCGCGTGAACCTACGCACTGGATCCAGGCGATCTTTCTCGGTTGCCTGCCGTCGGAAGGACGATTCAGCTCGCCGTGGGTTGGACCGGAGGCGGAAAGGATACGCTCGTACTCCAGGGACGTCACAACATTGGGGTAGAAGCCGTAGCCGTACCCCTCCAGCACGCCGGGATCAAAGAGTTCGGCCCCCGGGGCCAGGACTATCGTCTCCACCTGCACTTCCCGAATGACTTCCCTATCCTGGGGAAGGATGGCACCCGCCTTACAGATCCGAACCAGTCCTTCCATATCATGGCACCGGTCTCTGTCTATGGAAAAGGCATAGGGCGTTGCCTGGGGATAACGCATGCACGTGGGGGCCCGATGATCAAGGCCCGGAGTGAAGCGGACACATTCGGGAAATTGCTTTAGACACGCACCGCATGCGGTACACCTTTCCGTGTCAATAAAACGAGGGGCACACTTTAGGGTGACCCTGAAATTTCCCGCTTCCCCTTCCACCTTTGCGGCACGGGTCATGGTCAGAAGATCGATATGCAACTGCCTTCCGCTCTCAGCAAGGTGGGGAGACAGGGTGCACAGATCGCAATTATTGGTCGGGAAGGTGCGATCCAATTGCGTCATCAGACCTCCGATAGCGGGGGCCTTATCGATCAGGATCACATCCTTTCCTGTCTCTGCGAGGTCCAGGGCGGCCTTGATGCCACCCAGGCCTCCACCTATGACGAGTGCCTTTTTGCTGCCTGTTTGATCCCTATAGTCTTCCATGATGCCCTTTTCATTACTTCAGATTATTTGGAGGCACAGTCTCATGCGGCTCAGATACGCGTGGGGCACGGACATGTCATAACACTGCAGGATTACCCTTTGGTGGTTTAAAACCGAATCAGAGATCCGCGCAGTCCAGGATTTCAGGTAGCCTGTGCTCCCATCCCAATGTGATGATTTGAACGCCCTGGGCAAGGCCCTTGAGGTTTTTGATCGTTTCACCGGCGATAAGGATCCCCTCCATTTCCCGATCCTTCGCCTGACGCATCCGTTTGATCAATTCCTCTGAAATATGAACCCCCGGCTCATAGGTCGCCATATATCTGGCAATGCCGACTGTCTTCAGCAAAAAGATACTGGGGATAATCGGGACGCCCAACCCCTTTGCCCCGTCCATAAAAGAAGAAAAACGCTCCAGATCAAACACGGACGGGGCCAGGACAAAACCGGCTCCTGCCTCCACCTTTCTTTTCGTTTTTTCGAGTTCCTTCTCCAGTCCTTCGTCGTCAGACCACGGCCCGATGGTACACCCCACATTGAAAGAGGGCGCTCCGTTCAGCTCAAAACCTGCCATATCCACGCCCCGTTGCAGGGACTGAACAGCGCGGAAGATCTCCCATTCATCCAGGTCGTCCACGGTCTTGGCATCCACATGGTCCCCGGCATTCATGGGCTCGCCCTCCAGGACTACAATATTTTGAATGCCCAGGACATTGGCCGCAAGGATATCGCCCTGAATGGCCATCCGGTTTCGATCCCGCCCGTAGATATGGATAATGGGTTCAATGCTGTTTTGATGCATGAGCGCTCCTCCGGCCAGGGCACTCATCCTCATCACCCCATTGTCCATGTCCGGAATCACGACGGCGTCGACCCGGCCCTTGATGCGACGGGCATTTGTCACGAGCTCTGAGATATTCACACCCTTGGGCGTATTCATCTCGGCCAACACTATGAATTTTCCTGCCGACAATCGTTTCTGAAAGCCCATGATCCCTTTCCTTTTCTAATGATTCGGATTTTATAGCTTTAAAAGAATGCGCTGATGACCCCCTCGGCCCCGCCTTTCCAGGAGGGTGTATCTCAGAGGCCCCTTGATGTGATCATCCCATTTGTTACCTACCTCCCAAGAGGTGCGGGAACCGGAGAATCAAATTGAAGCGAAATACATGGAAGAGGCGTGTCAAACCCCAGATTCTTTGTTAGCCGCGGCACAGTGTCCAATTCGGAAATGAAATTTCTCTACTCGAACCCTTCGGAAACCTCGTTCCACCCCTTCTGGGCGATTTGCTGGTGTTGCAAGCTCCTAGGACAATCCCGCAGGATTGCGAAACTGTACTGCATATTATGTTGTCCGGCTGGCGGGGCCATCGGATGGCCTCGTCGCATCGAGGGATTGTGCGACCTGCCTCCGGGCAGAGGCCGGAAATCCCTCAGATTGACGCAGAAATCTTATGAAGATCATTTCTGGATGGAGATCATGTTATGGTGCGGAAACATACCGAAAGGACAGTACACACTTTAACACATTATTGCAAGAAAAAATAATTCCTACTAATTTAGGATAATATAAGGACGCCGCATTCTGGTCATGCAGAATGCATTTCAAATGGTCATTTCAGGCCTCTGAGAGACCTTCTTTTAGCCTTTCCAGGGCCTCCCAGTCGATACCCGGGAAGAGACCGGATGTGGTGCCCAGGATGAACCCTCCTCCAACCCCCAGTTTCTCCATCGCCCCCTTCAATCGATTTATAAAAATCGAATCGCCGGGCGGTGGAAGATCTTCCGGTGCAAGGCTTCCCCAAAGGCAGAGTTCCTTGCCCCAATGTTCCTTCGTGGCTTGAATATCCATCCCTGATTTGGGATCGATGCAGTGAAGCCCCCTGAATCCCATTTTGACGAGATTCGGAATGATGTCCAGGGTGTTGCCGTCGCTGTGGAAAAAGGCAGACAATCCCTGTAAGTCCGCTTCTTCCGCCATTCTTTCCAGGGACGGGAAAAAGAAGTTTCGAAGGATTTCGGGGCCGGCCATCAACCCCCTGGAGTAAGCAATGTCATCCGCGATGATCACCCCGTCAACTCCCCCGTCGGCAAGACGCCTGATCCATTCCCGATTCAGCCCCTCCACGTGTCGCACAAATTCGGAGACCACATCAGGAGATCGTTGAGGAAGCATGAAAAATTCCTTGAAGCCCAGGGACCGGACCCCCCATCCGAAAGGGCCGTCCAGGACCCCGAAGATAAAGAGGCCCGTCTTGCCCGTCCATTCTTCCAGGTGGGGCCAATAAAGCCCCTCTGGTTCCGGAACGGAGCGCAAGGTCGTAGGATAATCGGGGTGAATACAGAAAAGGTCGAGGCCTAATCGGTTGACAAATGCGGATTTTTCCTCGAAACCCACACGCGGCACTTTCAGGGCCTTTGCGATCAAGGTATTGTCGATGATGATTTCACCCCTCGGGACCCTGTCCGGTTCCCGGTGGCCGATGGACAGACGGACACGTTCTCTAGAGGTGTGCGGGTTTACCTCTTCGAGGCTTCTCACGCCGCCCTCACCTGGTCAAAACGCATGGCCCTGGCAAACTTGTGGCTGAAAGCCTTGTGGGTTGTCAGATCCCTGTGCTCCACCCTGGTAGCGATCTCCGAGGCGATTTTGAGCTGTGTCCCGGACAACAGGGCCATGATGGCCCCTGTCCCCGCCGCATTTCCAACGGCCTGGACGCGGTCAAGCGGCATCTCAGGAATCAGGCCGATACCCCTGAGACTCTCGGGGCGGAGACGGCTTCCAAAGGCGCCGGCAAGCAGAAATCCATCCAGGTCCTCAGGGGTCGCACCGACCTCCTCCAAAAGGATTTCAATGCCGGCTCTCATGGCACCCTTGGCCAACTGCAGTTCACTGATATCCTTCTGGGTTATGGCCACATGGCGCCCGCCTTCGGTCAGAAAGAACTGGTATCCATTTTGGGCCTGCCGGATACGTCCCCTGATAACGGGGGGCAACTCCGCAATACAGTCCTCCGGACTCCTCAAGCGTCCACCTTCTTGGACGATGCCGAGTCTCACCATCTCCGACACGGCATCAATGAGCCCGGAACCGCAAATACCCCTCGCCTCGATCTGTCCGATAACCGACAGGTGGACATCTTCATCCAGCGCCACCTGGGATATGGCCCCGGGTTCCGCCCGCATGCCTTGGCTGATGCTTCCCCCTTCGAATGCCGGACCCGCGGCCGTTGAACAGGCCAAAAGCCTTCCGTCCGATGCCAGGACGATCTCGCCGTTTGTGCCGATGTCGATGGCCATCCAGGTTCCCGGCAGGGCATGGATTCCCGTGGCAAGGATCACGCCGGTGGTATCTGAACCCACATACCCACCGATGTTTGGAAGAAGGGAAAAGTGCGTGCGGGGAGACAGAGTCTGCAGGTCAAGCGCATCCACTCTCGATACAGCTATCCTGGAAAAGGCCGGCACAAAAGGCGCCACAGCAATGGCACCCGCAGGGACACCCAGCAGCAGATGACTCATGACGGTGTTCCCGACAACAGTCAGCAGATAGATATGATCCGCGCGGATGCCGCTCGAGTCCAAGAGATCCGAGACAATGCCGTCTATGGTCCGGCCCACAAGCCTCTTCATTTCAGAGAGCCCTCCGGGTTCCTTCAGCGTGTAGGAAACACGGGACAGGACGTCCGCTCCGAAGGCACCCTGTCCGTTTGGGGCCGCCGCCGAATGAAGCACTCCTCCCTCAGCCAGGTCCACCAGATATCCGGCCACTGTTGTTGTCCCGATGTCCAGGGCAATCCCATAGGTCTCTTTGGAGGTGTCTCCCCCCTCCACTGCAATCAAACGATCGCCCAAGACCACCGAAGTCACGGAAAAATGGTTGTCCCTCAGGATCCTGGGAAGTGCGGCCACCACATCCGGACCGGCCTCGGTTCCTTCGGCAAGCTGCGCCGACAGTCTGTCCAGGTCTGAGGTCTGATCGTGAATCGTCGGGACGGCAAGTTCGTGGTGGGTCTTGACGACCTGGGGGTTCAATTCCATGGGCACATGCATGGGTTCTCCCTTGTCGGGCGAAAAACCGATGGGCACTGAGCAGGCTTTTTCTACCTCGATGATTGCATCCCCCAGCAGTTTCCTCTGACACAGAAGAATCCGCCCTTCACTGAGGGCCTCAGGTGGGAGATGTCTTTCCTCAGCCGCTGTAAACTCACTAATCGATCCTTTGACAAGACGCCCGCGGCATTTCCCGCAGGCCCCCTTTCCTCCACACACAGATTCGATCTCAACGTTCGCAGCAATCGCGGCCTTCATCAGGTTGGTCCCCAGAGGAACAGCCGTCTTTCGCCCGGAGGGTAAAAAGGTCACGGTCACATCTCTCGACGTCATGGGTTCATCGGTATATTTCAATGGCAGGCATCCTTTTCCAGCTGTGTCCAAATGGTGCCCCTCAAAATGGACACACGCCAATCCGTGTCAAATTT
>JBMNCO010000205.1:0-5290 GCA_049366815.1 Desulfatiglandales bacterium
GAGATTCCCATGGCCCCTCCTTGATAGGGTAATTTTCAAGAGCCTAAAGTGTTACTTGCCTTTGAAAATCCCAGGGGCTCAGGGGGCGTAGTCGCCCCTGAGCCCCTCCGCCGGCATTGCCCACTCATCGATCCTAAGGGTGATTTGAGACGGCAATGACTGAAACTGCATCACCCTCAGGCAGGCTTCCCCAGCACGGGAAAACCTCTGCCGACTTCCTCATATTCAATTCTTGTTTTCACAAAACAAAATATTGCCATGAACATTTTTTATTTTATTTCAAAGAGTTATATGCATGCACCCTCCCCCAAGCCTAAACCCCGGCCTAAACCAGCCAATTAATGATGGAAAGATGTTTGCGGCCTGCTGTCCGTGCATTAAATCGGTTGAATGGGCAAATGCATGTTGACGCGGCCATACGCATATAATAAAAACATGTAGTTTTGCATGCCGCTTGAATGGCAGAAAAGATGGAGGATACCTACAAAAGGAATGCACCGTTTTTTACGGGCATCAAAAAACCGGCTTGAATATTTTAAGCAGGGTGCCGCAGGCCGACACATCATCCAGCATACCCTGGATATCGGACCGTTCGAGGGATTGTTATGGGAAGTCTTCAGCTCAACCTTCACCAGGTAATTTCCTTTTATTTCCTTTCCAAGGAAGGAAGTTTCAGCAGGGCGGCCGAACAACTTTGCATCACCCAGCCCGCTGTGACACAGCATGTTCGTGGGCTGGAAGTGCAGTTTGGGGTCAAACTCGTCAACTTGAAAAAGAAACGGGTCTATCTGACTGAGGCGGGCAAAAGGCTGGTCACCTACGCGGAGGGACTCTTTAATCAGGCCTTGATGACGGAAAACTTTCTCAAAGGGTACCGCTTCAACAACATCTCAATAGGCATCGCGAGCCCCCTGATGTTCTATTTCACGGCACTCATAGACCGTTTTAAAGAGCTTTTCCCGTCCATACAGGTTTCCATCCGAGAGGGCTCCTCTCTGGCCCTGGCCGAAGACCTGCTCAATTTCAAGCACGACATCTCCATTGTGGGCGTATTACCTCACCGCAACGAGAGGCTTCGCCTCTACCGCATCCCCACGGAACTGCAGTTGGTTTTGGTTGCCAGCCCGGATTACCCTTTACCCTTCGACAGGCCGGTCAAATGGACTCACCTGATTTCCCATCCCCTGATCGTCCAGTCGGAAGGCTCGGCCGGACGGGCGATTGTCCTTAATCATTTTAAAAAGAGGGGCTTGAAACCCCTGATCGGCGCGGAGGTGAGCAACATTGAGCTTGCCAAACAACTCGCCCGGCAGAAAAAGGGGGTGGCGGTGATGTTCGAACCCAATATCCAGGAGGAGATCGCCCAGGGGCAATTAAGAATCGTTCAGGTTGAGGACGGCAAGATCAGTATGGGGGCCATCGACGTCTTGGTGAACCAAGAGGAACGCCTTTCTCCCGCCGTTGAATCCTTTCTTATTTTGATCAAGAAGCATTTTAAAGGTATCGGATACGAGGTTCCGGCTCCATAGCCGCCTATCAGCTCCTGATCCTTTTAGGGAGAAAAACTAAAGGGCTTCAAATCAAAGGCATAAAGTTCAGACAGGGGCCGCCGTCTGATTGGCGGGCATGACATCCAAGGGGTCTAGATACTGCTGCAGTAAGTTATCTTCCGACTTATACCTAGTCTTTTTATTTTTGAGTGAAGTGTGGTCGGCTTGACCCCCAACAATTGGGCGGCCCCCCCCTTGCCGCCAACTTTCCATCTGCATTTCTCGAGAGTTTTCGTAATGTAGTTTCGTTCAACCTCTTCCAATGTCAAGGAATTGGGGAGTTCGATCTCTTCCCGTCCATAGGTCTGGACGCTGGGTAAAATCAATGATTTCCCCTCGCTGAGAATAACTGCCCTTTCAATGATATGACGCAATTCACGTACATTTCCCGGCCAAGGATAGTCGATCAACTGCTGCATTTTCAGCTTGGAAATACCCTGAATGTCTTTCCCCAGGTCATTCTTGTATATCTCAAGGAAGTGAAGGACCAGCAAAGGGATGTCCTCCTGCCGCCCCCTTAGTGGGGGGACATAAATCGGGAAGACATTGAGTCGATAATAGAGATCGGATCTAAAAAGCTCCTCCTTCACGATTTCTTCTAAGGGCCTGTTTGTTGCAGCAATGAGCCGGAACTCGGCGTTCAACACATTGGATCCACCGACTCGCTCGAATTCTCCCTCTTCCAACACCCTTAATAGCTTTGCCTGAATATCCAGGGAGAGATTCTGAATATCGTCCAGGAACAATGTCCCGCCCTGAGCCAACTCAAACCGGCCGAGACGAGACCGAACCGCGCCCGTAAAAGCCCCCTTCTCGTGGCCGAAAAGCTCACTCTCAATCAGACCTGGTGAAAGAGAGGCCACATTGACGGCAATAAACGGCCCGTTGGACCGCTTGCTGAGGCTGTGGATACCCCGAGCAACCAGTTCCTTGCCAACTCCGGTTTCACCCACTATGAGCACCGTGGAATCCATCGGGGCCACCTTCTTCATCTGACTCTGCACCAGACGAATCGCATCTGAACAACCCACGATGTGCCTCAGTTGAGGCGATAACTTCTGATCCATGCGATAGTAGCGTGTCTCTTCCTCAAGTCGCTCTTTTAGCGCAGCGATTTTTTCATAGGCCCGCGCGTTGTCCAAAGCGACAGCCACCTGGGTGCTGATGGCTCGGACCAGGGGAAGATCATTTCTCAAATAATCCGGCGTCACTTTGGAGGCCAGATAAAGTACCCCCAGTAGACGATCCTGAATAACGACAGGACTGAGGCTCATCCAATTGGTTCTGAACTGTCCCGGAGGTTTTGATTCCAGAAACCGGGTGGTTTTTTTTATGGACTCCTTTCCCGAACGAGCGGCCTCCTCAATTTCCTGAAGGTAGGGTCTGAACCGATCCGACCGAACCGTTGATAAATCCAGATTGCGACTGGCCGCAAGTTCTAACTGACCCTTTTCGCCAAGGAGGAAAAAACCCCCGCGTTCGGCAAAAGTGAAGCGCATGGTCAACTGGATGACCAGTTCCAGCAGTTTTTTCTTTTCCCTCACCGTACCCAACACATTGGCTATCTCGACAAGGGCGTTAAGTTGAAGCTCTTCATGGCTTTTCTCTTCAATATGGCACTTCAGGTCCTGAGGGAAAAGGCTTATATTTGATCGGGACATGGCATCCCATGCCTTCTCCAGAAGTGCTCTTGCCTCATTCACCCTCCCCTCCCTGATCAATACCCTAGCCAGGACAATCTGGGTTCTCGCCAGTTCCAGTCGGGCACCGGAACGTGTCAACATATCCATGCTGATCTGGAAATCCGCACTGGCATCCTTAGTACATCCGGGATCATTTCCTGCTTTTTGACCCCTGAAACGATAGGCTACGCCTTTCATGAAGATGTCAGGCCACTTAAGAAATCGATTTAGCTCAGAATCCAATGTCATCCCGGGATAAACCTGACCGGCCTTTTCAAGACCTTCAAGATATTCGAGCACCCATCCCCCCCTATGATGGGGTCTACCATAGGTCTTGAGAAGTCCACAGCCGCGAATGTGTTCATTGAGACATTTCTCAAGGTCCCCATGGGAGTAAGCCACGTAAGCCATACACCAATGGGCCGCAAAAAGGATGGAATTCCCTGCAACCCTCTCGGGAAGTTTCAGAATTTCCTTCAGATAGACCTCCGCCTCTGATGTAAATCGGGCCTCGAGCAGGGTCAAAACAGTATTCATATCAGCATAGATCTTTACATCCCTCATTCCAAGTTCTTCGGCCTTGATCCGAACGGCCTCGATAAGGCCGATGCCGCGGGAGGTCTGGCCACATACCCCATAGCACCATCCCAAGGTCGCGCAGGCCCTGAGGGTTGCCTTGTCTGAAGAAAATTCCTCCAGATCGCCGATGACTTCTTCATATCTTTCAACGGCTTCCGCAACGCGACCCTGTCGAAAAAGAAAATCGCTGGTCATGAGGGCAACCTTTTTCAGTAGATAGTTGATTTTCAGTCCCTGGGCTATTTCTCTTGCCTGCTCAAGATATTGAGCAGCCTTTTCATAGAATCCTTCAACTTCGCTCGTCTTCCCCAAGGTGAGATAAAGATTGAGAAGTTGCTCGCGATCGTCAATCTCATGCGCAAAATGCCGGGCCTGTTCAAGGAAAGCACTTTGCTCGGGCAAAGAAACCATGTGGCCATAAGCGGAGGTGATGCCAATGGCCGCATTTACATAAATCTCTTTCTCTCCGGTTGTTTCTATTGTATGGGCTTTATTGTCCAATATGATTCTGTAATAGGAAATGGCTTCCTCATGCATTTCAAGGGAAGCGCAACGCTCGGCAGCGGCAAGGAAACAGTCCAGCCTTTGAGGGGTGATGCCCGCCGTTTTGTGGAGATGGGCCAGCGTTAGGGATTTTTCAAGTCCCTCTTCGGCGGTCACGTCATAATATGCAATAAGCGCCTTTGCCTGAGTTTCAAGATTTTCCTGCCCGGTCCGATTCAATACAAACTTTATCCACGGTTCACTTGTAAGAGAATAGAACCCTTTTCCCAAGGATGAATCGTTAGACAGGACGCCGAGGCCAACCAAATTATCGAGAAACTGTAAAATCTCAACGGCCCTGAGGCGGCTTACGGCAATCAATGTATCCAGTGAAACCGGTTGCGGGACCAGGGCCAAGAGAACAATTACATTCCTCTTTCTCTCATCCAGACGATCCCACCATTCGTGTTTTTCCATTAATCATCTCCACTGAGTTCTGACCGGGTTGATCAAATCTTAATCTACGCATTTGCAATCCAGCGCAATCATCGCACATTGCCGTGTACGATAAATAGCACAAGTACGAAATATCGTATTTACACAGGGTCGTCAATGAGGTTTGTGTCCCAACTTTTTTATCTTATGTCAGCAAGTTACAATATGTTTAATAATTTGGTACGCCCTTTGCTGTATAGATTTCATCATCACCTTGGCCTTAATGAAGACATCTCCAGAAATTTTTGCTCTTAAACGGGAGGGAGAGAGATTCCATAACCGTTCAAAACTTACTCATGGATGGGTGAGGGGCGGACAAGAGGCCCAACTTTGCTGCTTTGTCGGATGTAACACCTCCTTTTGATTTGAGGGCACAGGACATCGCTGAATACTTTTTGAGCGTCTTGAGACCACGCCGGGGTGAATTAGTGTCCATCCAGAAATAGATGATTTCTGGATGGAGCGGTCTGCTATCGGCATTCAGCACTCAGCCTAATGCCT
>JBMNCO010000206.1:0-8567 GCA_049366815.1 Desulfatiglandales bacterium
GCACTCAGCCTCATGCCTTGTCTTTGCATAGCTTTTGCTGATAGCTGACAGCTGATCGCTGAGGACTGAGGGCTGTGAGCGCGAATCCGGGAATGCTCATTTCCGGATGTGCACCAGCTAATTCAAACCCTCAGAGTTTCCTGGAATCACGCATGTTCTCTTCCTGCGGCACCTTACAGCCTAAATGCCTACAGCCTATCCAGCTGAGTAGTTACGAATAAGATACGGTCCAGACCCTCTTTTTTTTAAAGACACTTTACATTTAATATTATTAATGGTAAAAAGTAAAGTTCATTTATATCTCTAGCATAGTATCGATATTACCGGCAATGGTCTATGATGATCTTGCCTGACGATAATTTTGCCGGCTTATGAGGTACTTCAATTTTTTTTACATCCCGCTGGGGTCAAAGCCCCGATTAGGAGATTCCTATGGCGCGAATTACTGTAGAAGACTGCTTGGAAAAAGTAAACAATCGTTTCACCCTGATCCACATGGCTGCGAAGCGTGTCCGACAGTTAAGAAAGGGCGCGGAGGCCACTGTCGCCTCAAAAAACAAGGATATCGTTGTGGCCTTGAGGGAAATTGCGGCAGGGAATATTATCATTGGGGACAGTCCTGAAGAGTCTCTTGCGCTTGAAACCCCTCCAATAATGCTTATGAATGAAACTGCACAAGATACTCCTATTGAGTTATCTGACGAATTGAGGAATGAAGAGGAGGCACTAGAAAGTTAGCAGCCATGCATAAAAGGGACTATTATGAGGTTCTCGGACTCTCCCGGTCCTCAGGCGAGGAAGAAATCAAGAGGGCGTATAGAAAACTCGCCATGAAGTACCACCCCGACCGGAACCCGGGAGACAGCGAGGCCGAGGAAAAATTCAAAGAGGCTGCCGAGGCCTACGAGGTCTTGCACGACCGAGATAAAAGACAACTCTATGACCGTTTCGGTCACGATGGTCTTGCGGGAAGCGGTTTCAGAGGATTTAGCGGATTCGAAGATATTTTCAGCAGTTTCGGGGATATTTTTGAAGATTTCTTCGGTTTCGGAAACAGGGGCAGCCGAAAGAGGAGGTCCACACAGGGAACCAGCCTGCGTTACGATCTGGAAATGACGCTCGAGGAGGCGTTCCAGGGCAAGGAGGAGGAAATTTCCTTTAACAGGTGGAAGGCATGCGGCGCATGCTATGGTTCCGGAATCACCCCCGGCAGTGAACCACAGATCTGCCCCACGTGCCAGGGACGCGGTCAGGTCGTGCGTTCCCAGGGTTTCTTCCAGGTCAGTACGACATGCCCGGTTTGCCAGGGACAGGGTCACATTGTCACGGATCCCTGCGAGGAATGTGGTGGCAGGGGAAAGATCGAAGAGGAGAGGAAGATAACCGTCAAGATACCTGCCGGCGTGGACACCGGCTCACAGTTGCGCTTAAGGGGCGAGGGCGAGCCCGGTGAACACGGCGGGCCTCCTGGAGATCTCTTCGTAGTCATCCACGTCGAGAAGCACGATTTTTTTACCAGGGAAGGCGAACACCTTCTCTGTGAAGTACCTGTATCTTTTGTCCAGGCAGCCCTGGGGGGTACCGTCAATATTCCTGTTCTCGGCGAAGACGAAGGCTACAACCTCGAGATACCCGGCGGAACCCAGCCGGAGGATATCTTGACACTGCCCGGATATGGCATGCCTGCTCTCCAGAAAAACAAGAGGGGGGACCTTTTTGTAAAAGTCAATGTCAAGATACCCAAGAAACTGACCCAACATCAGAGAGATCTTCTCGAAGAATTTGCCAAGGTGGAAGGGATAAAGGCACCAAAAAAAGAAAAGGGCTTTTGGGAGAAACTCAGAAAATAACGATAAGGGGTAAATTGGGCTATGTTAACAAAGAAGAAACTGGAAACGTTCAGGAAAAGCCTGGAAGAAAGACTCGAAGAACTCTTAAGCCAAGCCAATGACACCGTGACCGGGATGACGGCTGAGAAGGAGGGTAACCTGCCGGATCCTTCGGACAGAGCCACACTTGAATCGGACAGAAATTTTACCCTGAGGATACGGGATCGGGAACGGAAACTGATCGGGAAGATCAAGGAGGCCATTGAACGGATTGAAGCGGGCACTTATGGCATCTGTGAGGAGTGTGGCGAATACATTTCCGAGGCCAGATTAAAGGCCAGGCCGGTGACAACTCTTTGTATCGAGTGCAAAAAGAGACAGGAAACTGAAGAAAAAGTCAAAGGTCTCTAGATATATTGATGACATATCCTGGTCGGCCAGGACAAATGCAGCCGGTGCCGCATTGTCGCGCCCGGCTTTTTTTTCAGCAACAAAAAGACTCCGCTGGTCACGACATGGTCACGATTGAAAAAACACAGACAAAAGACAACCCTCAAGAAGGACCGGAGGAGGTCATCACCACCCATATCAATGCTGATTTTGACGCCCTCGCCTCCATCATTGCCGCAAAAAAACTCTACCCCAAAGCAGCACTCGCTTTTCCAGGATCTCAGGAGAAAAATCTCCGTAATTTTTTTCTCCATTCAACATCTTACCTTTTCAATTTCACAAAGATCAAATTGATCGACTTTGAGCGGATCAAACGGCTGATCCTTGTGGATACGCGCCAGGCATCCAGGATTGGAAAATTCTCTGTTCTGGCAAAAAAAAGGGGGGTGGAAATCCATATATATGATCATCACCACAACTCCGAAGACGACATTCACGGCGATATTGAGGTCATTAAAACCGTGGGTGCGACGACTTCCATCCTCACCGAGATCATCAGGGAAAGAGGCATTGTCCTTCGACCGGACGAAGCAACCATCATGTGTCTCGGTATTCACGAGGATACAGGATCTTTCACCTTTTCCTCCACAATGCCGGAGGACCATTTAGCGGCGGCTTGGCTTGTGGAACAGGGCGCAAACCTCAATATGATTTCCGACATGCTCACCCGGGAATTTACCGCTGAACAGGTCTGGCTTTTGAACGATCTGACCAAATCCGCGACGACCCGCGTCATTAATGGGGTAGAGGTCATTGTATCCAAGGTCATAAGGGAGGAGTATATCGGCGATCTTGCCGTCCTTGTGCACAAGTTCATGGAGATGGAAAACCTTGCCGTGATTTTCGCACTTGCCCAGATGGAGGACAAGATCTATCTCGTAGCCCGCAGCAGGGTGGATTCGGTCAACGTGGCAGAAATCGCCCTTGCTTTTGGAGGTGGCGGGCATCCCCAGGCGGCATCCGCCACTATCAAGAACAAGACCCTGATACAGGTGGAAAAAACCTTGGATTATCTGCTCAGGAGTCGAATCAAACCCCAAAAAAAGGCCAGAGATATGATGTCCGCCCCGGTCATCCATGTGCCCTTGGAAGAGACCATCAAAGAGGCTGCCACCATCATGACCAAGTACAATATAAATGTCCTCATCGTCCTTGATGAGGATGAGAAACTGGCGGGCTATATCACAAGGCAGATCGTTGAAAAGGCCGTCTATCTGGGTCTCGGGGATCTAAAGGTAAAGGATTACTTGAACATTGAGGTGCCCATCGTTAACCCAGAAGCTTCCCTGAAGGAGGTCCAGGAACTCATCATCGAAAGCAAGCTGAGGATTCTGCCGGTCGTGGAAAATGAGAAGGTGGTTGGGGTCATCACCCGGACAAATCTCCTGAATATCCTGGTGGGGGGGCCCCTCATCCCTGACTTTCTCTATGAGCCCAGGCACGAGGCCCAGTTCAACCGCAAAAAAAACATGGCGGCCATGCTCAAGGAGCGTCTCCCCAGACGGATCATCAAACTCCTGAAGGAATTCGGCACCGTGGCCGACATGCTGGGCTACGACATCTACCTCGTGGGCGGTGTCGTCAGGGATATCTTTTTGAGGCAGGACAATCTGGACATCGACATTGTCGTTGAGGGTGACGGTATCCGGTTTGCCGAGGAATTCGCGTCGCACCATGATGTCAAGGTCAGGAGCCACCGAAAATTCGGAACCGCGGTATTGATTTTCCCCGACGGCTTTAAGGCGGACATAGCTACGGCCCGCATTGAATATTATGAATCACCGGCAGCACCCCCGAGCGTCGAGATGAGTTCCCTGAAAATGGACCTCTTCAGACGGGATTTTACCATCAACACCCTTGCGGTCAAACTAAACAAGCGGAACTACGGGGTGCTCGTAGACCATTTCGGGGCGCTGAAAGATATCAGAGAGAGGGTCATCCGGGTACTCCACAATCTGAGCTTTGTAGAGGACCCCACACGCGTCCTCAGGGCCATTCGATTTGAACAGCGTTTCGGATTCAAAATCGGCAAACTGACGCTTTCCCTCATGAAAAATGCCGTGGACATCAACTGCTTCAAGGCCCTCTCAGGCCGGCGCTTTTTTCTGGAAATCCGTCTTCTTCTCATGGAAAAGGAACCTATAAGGGCCATCGAAAGGCTTGGCGAATTTGAACTCCTCCAGTTTCTCTCGCCGGAAATCGTCCTTGATGACGATCTCCTCTCACTCCTGCGAGAAATCCGTGGGGTCCTGTACTGGTTTGACAACCTTTACCTGGATGAGGCCTACGAACCCTGGAAGGTTTACTGGCACGGACTCACATCAGGATTGGACGCCACGGCTCTCAGGGACCTGATGCTCCATATGCAGGCCGGTGAGATTGAAACCAGGAGAATCGTGGCCCAACGCTCGGAGGTCAACCAGATCCTGGATAAACTTTACCGTTTCTATGAAGACACCAATTATGCCCTCTATACATTGCTTTCCCAATATGATACAGACATCCTTCTCTACATCATGGCCAAGGCGAAAAACCGGTCTATCAGGCGACTCATCTCCAAATATTTCACGCGACTCAAAGACTCGGAGACCGCACTCCGAGGAAAAGATCTCAAGAAAATGGGCTTCGAGCCTGGCCCGATCTACCGGGAGATACTCAACGGTCTTTTGGAGGCCAGGCTAAACAGGTCTGTTCGCACAAGGGAGGATGAGATCAAATTTGTACAGGACAATTTCAAACAGAGGATTGGAGCGACAACATAGATGAGTAAAAAGAGAATCGTAAGCGGTATGAGACCCACCGGGAAACTGCACCTCGGACACTTTCATGGGGCCTTGGATAATTGGAAAGGTCTCCAAAAGGATTATGATTGTTTTTTCTTTATAGCCGACTGGCATGCATTGACAAGCGAATATGCCGATACAGCGATCATCGCCGAGAGCGTCTATGATATTATTATCGACTGGATTTCAGTCGGACTTGATCCGGAAGTGGCGACCTTTTTCACCCAATCCCGAATCAAGGAGCACGCAGAACTCCACTTGCTCCTTTCCATGATCACCCCCCTGCCCTGGCTGGAAAGGAATCCCACATACAAGGAGCAACTCAAGGAATTGACACAGAGGGATGTCTATACTTACGGGTTCCTGGGATATCCTGTACTCCAGGCGGCGGACATACTCATTTACAAGGCCGATGGGGTCCCGGTTGGTGAAGACCAGGCGCCACATGTGGAACTGACCCGGGAAATCGCCCGGCGATTCAACCATATTTACGGAGCCGTGTTTCCGGAGCCCGAAACCCTCCTGGCCCCCACTTCAAAACTGCTGGGAACGGATCGACGCAAGATGAGTAAGAGCTACGGCAACGCACTCTTTCTATCCGATTCGACAAATGAAATCACCCAAAAAGTCAGCCATATGATTACGGACCCCCAAAGGGCAAGGAGAAGCGACCCGGGTCGCCCGGAAGTGTGCAATGTATTCTCGTTTCACGAGATCTATACCCCCTATGAGACGGTCCTCCAAATCGACAAGGAATGCCGCAACGCGGAAATCGGGTGCGTGGAGTGCAAAAAGATTATGGCCAAAAACCTGAACCAATTTCTTGATCCCATCCGGGAAAGGCGGCGGGCATTAGAGGCCGACATGGATTACGTCAGAGGGGTTGTTGAGCGGGGGAACAAACGGGCAATGACCGTTGCCCAAGAAACCATGGTCCAGGTCCGAAAGGCGGTCAGGATCTAGTTAATTTCTTACATAATGATCACGAATGACCGATAGCAGTACTTACGAAATCAAACTTGAGATATTCGAGGGTCCAATGGATCTTCTCCTCCACCTCATCCGAAAAAACGAGGTGGATATCTTCGATATTCCCATCTCCCTGATCACAGACCAGTATCTGGCCTATCTGGACATCATGAAGGCCCTTAACATTACGGTGGCCGGAGAATTTCTGGTGATGGCCTCCACGCTGATGCATATCAAATCCAGGATGCTGCTACCCAGTTCAGAGGATGACGATGAAGGGGATCCTAGAGACGAAATCTCCCGTCCTCTCCTCGAATTCATGCAGTTGAAGGACGCCGCAGGACTTCTTTCAGAGCGAGGTCTCCTCGAAAGAGATGTTTTCTCTCGCAGGGTACCGCCGGACTATGCGGAACAGTTTGAACCGGAGGAACCCCTCCTGCAGGTCAACCTTTTTCAACTCATCGATGCCTTTAAGCGCGTTGTCGAACTGCAACGACCCGGCACGCAATTAAATTTTGAGGTCCAGGTATGGTCCCTCAAGGATAAAACCGTTCATATTCTTGAACAATTGAGGGAAAAAGGGGCAGTCTATTTCCGAGAGCTTTTCGGTGAAAAGAGCACCAGCTCCGAACTGGTCATCACTTTTCTGGCCTTGCTGGAATTGATACAATCGGGCCTGGTCAAGGCATTTCAGTCCGATCCTGAACGGGACATCCGTCTGCAAGGCCGATTCGACGAGACTGAGGAATCTGACCATGGCTAAGTCAATGAAATTCATTATCGAGGCCCTGCTCTTTGCATCCGAGAGCCCCCTGAGCGTTTCGGATATCCATAACTGCCTGCCCGAGGCCTCTTTGACCGAGATCAGGGGTGCCCTCAAGGTACTGACATATGAGTATGAAACCATGGGACGCAGCTTCAGCCTCAAGGAAGTCGCCGGAGGGTACCAGCTCAGGACCCATTCTGAATACGGCCCTTACATCCTTAAAATGTTCCAGACCTCACCCTCCCGGCTCTCCCGGGCCGCTATGGAGACCCTTTCGATTGTCGCCTACAAACAGCCCATTATTCGGCAGGAAATCGAAAGAATCAGGGGCGTGGATGTGGGCAGTATCCTGAGGACACTCCTCGAAAAAGGGCTGATTCGAATCCTGGGCCGAAAGGACCTTCCCGGAAGGCCCCTTATTTATGGAACTACAAAAAAATTTCTGGAGGTCTTTGACCTTAAGGACCTTAAATCACTGCCTAAGCTGAAAGAGATCAAGGACCTTGGTTCCGATGAATTCGAACCCGGAACACCCGAACAGCTTGTTCTGGCTGAATTAGCTCCACCCCCCGAAAATACCGACGAAGAATCCGAACAGCAACTTCCAGTGACGACATCCGTGGATGGGCCTCGTGAAGCCCGATATGAAGAGACCTCCGTACCGCAGGGAGCCGATGAGAACATCTTAAATGACGATAAGACGCATGAAAGCACAAAAAGCAGGACAGAAGAAACAGCGGAAGGATATCCGACCGAAGGCCCCATCCCGGAAGGAAAGTCCGACATGGACACCACTCAAGGGGATTCAGGAAAAACGTTCTCTTGAAATCGATTTGACCGACACGCGGCGAATCAACAGGATCCTGTCCCTGGCGGGAATCACCTCTCGCAGAAAAGCGGATGAGATGATTCTGGCAGGCCGGGTTATGGTCAACGGTCAGGTCGTCAGGGAACCGGGCAGCCGGGCCATGTGGGGCAGAGACAGCATAAGGCTTGACGGCGAGGAGATTCCGCGACCTGCTCCCAGGACCTATCTGATGTTGAACAAACCCTTCGGTTATCTCTGTTCGGTCAGCGATCCAGGCGGCAGGCCGGTCGTGACAGAACTCCTGCAGGGTATAACCCAGAGGGTGTATCCGGTCGGTCGTCTCGATTTTGACAGCCTCGGCCTGTTGTTCCTCACCGACGACGGTGAATGGGCCCACCGTCTCGCCCACCCCCGCTATCGGGTCTCCAAGACCTATAAAGTAACCGTAACCGGGAGCATACCCGAATCCGCACTGGAACAGATTCGAAAGGGCGTCGAACTTCAGGACGGTCCCAGCGGTCCTGCCAAGGCCACATTTCTCAAACAGGAAGCCGGGAAGAGTATCATCCGCGTCACGGTCACCAGCGGTAGAAAACGACTCATTCGCCGCATGCTGGAGTCCCTGGGGTATCAAGTGGTCCATCTGATCCGGACGGGATATGGAATTCTGGAGCTGGGAGATCTCAAGATCGGAGAATTCCGACACCTGGAAACCCATGAAGTGGAGGGCATGAGGAGAATCGTGGGATTGTAGAATCCCACGGCGGGATTATGAGATAATTTTATTATTTACAAGCCCCCTATTCTGTTGTATCTATTAGGAGTCGTTGTCAGCACAGCACTTCGTCTTTGGGACGAGAATCTGCAAACGGGTGCAGCATATCAACGGGCGGTTAACTCAGCGGGAGAGTGCCATCCTCACACGGTGGAAGCCGTGGGTTCAAACCCCACACCGCCCACCA
>JBMNCO010000207.1:0-7094 GCA_049366815.1 Desulfatiglandales bacterium
ATCATAAGCGGAAGGCCGTGGGATGTATGTTGTATTGATTAAAGTGGTTATCGAAAATGACACGTTGCAGGATTCCCATCCAGGAGGACCCGTGTGCTGACTAATATCGGAAAAGGAAGATGCCATGGACGTTTGTTCCTGGAGTTGTTCATCCTTTTATTGCTTGTCTTACGCCTTTTAATCTCTCCGGCACACGCCGAAGATCGGATTGTCAGGGTCGGCGTGTATGAAAATGCGCCTAAGATTTTCATGAACTCCGGCGAACCCGCGGGTATATTTGTCGATGTTATCGAACACATCGCTGAAAAGGAAAATTGGAGTCTGCGTTACGTGCCCGGCACCTGGACCGAAGGACTGGACCGTTTGGCCAGAGGAGAAATCGATCTCATGCCCGATGTCGCGAACACCGCTGATCGGGCACGGCTCTATTCTTTTCACGGCGAACCGGTCCTTTCCTCCTGGTTTCAGGTATACGCCCAAAAGGGTAGCGGAATCCGATCCATATTGGATCTTGTCGGCAAGCGAATCGCCGTCCTGGATCGTTCTGTTCAGCAGGAGGCCTTTATCCAGCTCTCAGCCGACTTTGAACTCTCCGCCACCCTCATCCCCGTACCGGATTATCAAACCATTTTTGAAAAGGTCGCCGCAGGTGAAGCGGATGCCGCCATCACCAACCGTTTTTATGGCGTGATGCACGCGCAAAGACACGGCCTTGAGGATACGCGGGTTATTTTTCACCCGACCCTCCTGTTCTTCGCGGCATCCAAGATCCTCCCCGTACAATTTCTTGAGACCCTCGACAGGCATCTTTCGGATATGAAAAATGATCCTGAGTCAGTCTATTATGGGTCATTGAGACGATGGATCTCTGAGGAGGTCCATTTTAAAATGCCGGTATGGATTACAACCCTCGGTTTGGGTGTGGGGGTTGCACTGATCATGAGCATCGGGGGGAGTGTCCTGCTGAAGCATCAGGTGAACGTACGCACCCGGCAACTGAGGCAAATCAACCACGAGATGGAAGAGCGTATCGTCCGGCGGACGGCCGAACTGGCCGCGGCCATGGAAAAGGCCCAGGATGCCGACCGGATCAAGTCCACCTTTCTTGCCACCATGTCCCACGAGCTGCGCACCCCGCTCAATTCAATCATCGGATTTACAGGCATTATGCTCCAGGGCATGGCCGGGCCGTTGAATCCTGAACAGCAGAAGCAGATGGGTATGGTGCAAGGCAGCGCCCGCCACCTTCTGGCCCTGATAAACGACGTCCTGGATATTTCCAAAATCGAAGCCGGCCAGCTCACGCTGTCCGACACATCCTTCGAACTGAAGGCGTTGATCGAAAAGGCGGTCAAACTGGTTTCACCCCTTGCTGAAACAAAGGGACTGGATATAAGGCTCGACATGGTTGATGATATCTCAACCGTAACAACGGACCAGCGCCGCCTGGAGCAGGTCATCCTCAATCTGCTCAACAATGCCGTTAAGTTCACAGACAAAGGATGGGTGGGTATTTCTTGCCGCATGGAGAACGAGCAATATTGTCTGTCGGTCTCCGATACGGGCATCGGGATACAACCCGAACAACTGCAGGAAATTTTTCAACCTTTTCACCAGATCGATACGGCACTGACCCGAAAATACGAGGGGACCGGACTGGGGCTTTCCATCTGCAAAAAGATAGTGGAGATGATGGGCGGCACTATCGAAGTAAAGAGCCTGTGGGGCCAAGGCAGCACCTTTACCGTCCGCTTTCCGGCACACCCGGGAGCATGAAGATGAGCGACACCTTGCTGGTCATAGAAGACGATGAGCAGTCTTTTTATTTGATGCACTTTCTGCTTGGGAAAAGCGGTTTCACGGTTATCGGGGCCCGAAAGGGCCTGGAAGGCGTCCAAATGGCCATCACCCAAAAGCCCAAGGCCATCCTTCTGGATATCCAGCTTCCTGAAATGGACGGCTATGCCGTGGCCGCGGAACTCAAAACCCACTATGAAACAAAAGGCATACCCATCATCGCCGTGACCTCTTATGCCATGGCGGGAGACCGGGAACGGATCCTGGCAGCCGGTGTCAGCGGTTATATCGAAAAACCGATTGATCCGGAAACGTTTGTTAAAGAAATCCGGCGATATTTTTGATCGGCGATTTTCAAAGCCGTTGATCGCCGGCCATCAATTCCAGAGGCCGGAGCGACATCATGAACATCCTCGTCGTAGATGATAATGCTGAAAACCTTTACTTTTTGGAGGCCCTGCTCAAGGGAAAAGGGCATGAGGTGCGGTCGGCCTCAAACGGCGCGGAGGCCTTTGAAATGCTCAGGGCCGCCGAAAGCGACCTGATCATCAGCGACATCCTCATGCCGGTCATGGACGGCTTTCAGTTGTGCCGGAAAGTGAAGACTGATGAGGCCCTGCGCCGTATCCCCTTCGTCATTTACACCTCCGAATACACCAGTTCCCAGGATGAGGCCTTCGCCGGCCAGATCGGTGCGGACCGCTTCATCCTCAAGCCCTGCGAGCCCGATGTGTTCATGGAGGCCATTCAGGATGTGATGGAGGCCGCCCGGCGTCCAAAGGTTGCCTCAAAAGCCGAACCGCTTCAGGACGAGGAGATGCTCAGGGTTCACAACGAACGATTGGTGAAAAAGCTTGAGCAGAAGATATGGGAACTGGAAAAGGAGGTCCAGGCACGAAGTGAGGCCGAGAAGACCTTGCGGGCCTCCGAAAGGACCTTGAAGACGGTGTTTGAGAGCGCCACTGACGGGATACTCTTGGCGGACGTGAAAACCGGAAGGTTCGCCATGGCCAACGGCGGCATGTGTCGGATGCTCGGCTGCTCCGCCGAAGAGATCAAGCGCCTTTCTGTTTCCGACATCCACCCGGAGAAGAGCCTGGATCACGTCCAGTCGCAGTTCGAGAAGCAGGTCCGCGGTGAGAATTCCCTGGCCCCGGACATCCCGGTGAAGCGCCGGGACGGGAGCGTTTTTTTTGCGGACGTCAATTCGGCCCTGCTCGATCTGGAAGGCCGTCCCCATCTGCTCGGCCTGTTCAGAGACATCACGGCGCGTAAACACGCGGAAAAGGAACTCCATAACGCCTTGCAAACGATCAAGGAACTGAAGGACCAGTTGGAGGCCGAGAACATTTACCTGCGCGGTGAGATAAAATCAAAAGAGGGATACGGGGAGATTATCGGCACGAGCGATCCCATGCAATACGCCATGCACAGGATCCGCCAGGTTGCCCGTACGAAAACAACCGTGCTCCTCACAGGAGAAACGGGGACCGGAAAGGGTATCTTTGCGCAATTCCTCCACCGGGAAAGTGAGCGCCGGGACAAATCCTTCGTGAACGTAAATTGTGCCAGCCTGCCCGCAAATCTCATCGAAAGTGAACTCTTCGGCAGGGAAAAGGGTGCGTTCACCGGTTCAAGCGCAAGGCAGATCGGCCGATTTGAACTGGCCCACGGTGGTACTATTTTTCTCGATGAAATCGGAGAACTGCCCATCGAACTGCAGGCGAAGCTGCTCAGAGTACTGGAGGACGGAGCGTTTGAGCGCCTGGGCAACCCGCATCCGGTGCAGGTGGACGTTCGGGTGATAGCCTCCACCAATCGCAACCTTGAGGAAGAGGTCAACAATGGCCGATTCAGAAAGGACCTCTTTTACCGTCTCAATGTCTTTCCGGTAACCCTCCCTCCTCTCAGGCAGAGGAGGGAGGATATCCCTCTTCTGGTGGAATTCTTTGTGGGCAGATTCAGCCGGAGCTTTGGCAAACCGATTGAAAAAATTTCTGCAGATACCCTGAAGGCTCTGGAGGAGTACGCATGGCCGGGAAATGTGCGGGAGTTGACCAATGTCATTGAAAGGGCGGTCATCGTGAGTAATGGGATCGAGCTCCAGCTCGCCGAAAAACTCACCGCCTCCGTAGCCGATTCCTTACAACCCGATGCGCCGAAAGAGGCAGAGGCACGACACCCAAGGGGCCTTGTCGAAGTGGAGCGGGACCATATCCTCCAGACGCTGCAGCAGACCGGATGGAGAATCGAAGGGAAACGGGGAGCCGCCCGACTTCTCGACATGAACCCGAGCACACTGAGGACCCGCATGAGAAAGCTTGGCATCAGGAGACCGTAAACCTCCGTCGGGCCTTTTCCCGGATCTTCCACGTCATCGCCTCCCACATCTCGCTCCCGTTTCATAGAACAGACCCCGTGAGATCCCATGAAATCCGTGGAATACCACGGAATGGACTGTCGTCCATTCAACCCGACGAAATCTGTCTCCAGAGCAACAAGATTCATAGAATCAAGCTGTTACACGGTTTTTTTCCTGCATCCTTTCAGCGGCACCAATGTTGCTAAAGGGGTTTTAGATAGGTGTCATTTCAGTGTGAATGGGGGACATCTTGAGGTGCGCATGACGGTCGCTATAAAGGTGCGGTCACAAAAGCGGGTCGAATTTCTCGATGCCATGCACTCCTGCAAAAGGGGGAGCTCACGGAACAAGGAAACAGCGGGGCGCCGGTGTGTGCCTCCAGGGGAGAGGCAAAACGTTTCTTTCTCATCGATGCGTAGCGAACGCATTCGGATTTTGGTATGAATTTTTCGAAAACAAAGGAGAACTACTATGCTGAAGGAATTCAAAGAGTTTGCATTGCGGGGTAACGTCGTGGACATGGCCGTAGGGATTATTATCGGCGCGGCGTTCGGGACCATTATAAAATCCCTTGTGGATGATGTGATCATGCCGCCCATCGGTTTACTCCTGGGAAACGTTGATTTCTCGGACCTCTTTATCACCCTCAAGGAAGGAGCCACCGCAGGCCCCTACTTTACCCTGGCGGCGGCCAAGGAGGCAGGCGCGGTCACGCTGAGCTATGGAGCCTTTCTCAATACCGTCATCAGCTTCTTGATTGTCGCCTTTGCCGTGTTCCTCCTGATCAAAGGCATGAACAAGATGAAGCGGCAGGAGGAGGCGCCGCCCGAGGAACCGACGACCAAGGATTGCCCCTATTGCTTTTCCACTATCCCGATCAAGGCGACACGGTGCGCCCATTGCACTTCCACCCTGTGAACGCGGAGTGAACGGGCGTTTTATTCAAGGCCGCGTGGATTCCTCCATGACCGTGGCGTATGGGGGTGGTCAGAGGCCGGGCACTTGTCTCATCGGATGGAACGAAAAACACCATGAGCGAGGCCCGGGCCCGGATCAGGAGTGAATCAAAAGGATCGGCAGCTGCGACTTCGCATGTGCGGCAAAATCAGCTCCTCGACGCCTTATATCGTGAAAGACGGCCAGGTGGACATCGATGTAAAAATTGTCTTTTCCATGTCAGAGCCAAACCCACACCCATTGTTTGAGGGGATCCGGGATGTTCAGTCGCCTATCAAAATTTCTTCGTTCCCACCAGATGCGGATCAACCCTGATGTCGCCCCGATTTGCTCCATCCTTTCATCCGGGCCGAGAGAAATTGTCCGGCCCATTTGTCCGTCCTTATCTATAATATCCTGCTCGAATTTGATAGGTTTTCCGTATTCACCGGCAGGAGACACTACAATTTCAAAACGGCCAAATTTTGTCGCCGCAACTGGTCTCCATGGGATCTTTGACAAGGATACGGGTCCGGGGTTCGAACAGAGCGAATATCTTGAAATAGCTTGACTTCAGAAAACAGCGTAGTTATCCTCTATAAGATTCATGAGGGTTCGCCTTTATGGGCGGGCCTTTTTTTTAAAAGGTCATCCCCATTTGGCAAAAGCGGCAAACTTAAGCTTGGAATCATGAAAGGTTCATCGATTGTGGATGGAATGTCCCCTGCATTATGATATGGTTACGATATCATAGCGTTTTAATCGACCTGCAAACTTTTTTGTAATCGGGAGGAGATGGAAATGAACATATATACCGGCAACTTATCGTATGAAGTAACGGAAAAGGATCTGGAAGAGGCCTTTGGGGCCTTCGGAGTTGTCGAATCGGTCAATATTATAAGGGACAATTACAGTGGCAGATCAAAAGGATTTGGTTTCGTAGAGATGCCTGTGAAAGCAGAGGCTCAGGCTGCCATTGATGGGATGAACGGCAAAGAATTGAAGGGACGAGCAATCAACGTGAATGAGGCACGCCCCCGTGCCGAAGGCCGTCACAGCGGTGAAAAGAGAAGCGGGGGACAAAGGGGGCGAGGACGCCGATTCTGATAAATACCCTCCCGGAGAGCTGAATCAATAACCACAAAAATCGCTCCTCCCGCTCAACAGGAAGAATTTTGTTGTCTATGGTCTCCCTAGACTGAAAGGAAGCCGATGTCAGGGATAAAGACTCACATCCAAGGCTATGGCATCATGGCACTGCGCTCCCGTCACTTTAGAATCCGAGAACTCAAACAGTTTCATACGCCGTCTTTCCATGGCTTTAGATCATGGCCCTCGAGTTGGCTGTTGATGGATTTTATCAAGTACAAAGGTTTGATGGAAGGCTCCCGGGTCCTCGACATCGGATGCGGGTGGGGCCTATGCGGGATTTACTGCGCCAAAAATCATGATTCGATAGTCACCGGTTTCGACATCGACCCCGAAGTTTTTCCCTATCTGCTGCTGCACGCGGATATCAACGAAGTGAAAATCAACACCTTGAGACAAGGATTCGATGAACTATCGGATGAACAATTGACCAATTTTGATGTGATCATAGGCGCAGATATCTGTTTCTGGGATTCAATGTTTGATTCTCTCAAAGCGCTTATTCTTCGGGCCATAGACGCGGGCGTGCAAAGTGTATTTATCGCAGACCCGGGGAGATCACCTTTTGAAAGGCTCGGACGATATTTTGTCAAAAGGGAGAAAGGTGAGGTGATGGATTGGACCGTGGATCACCCATACCCGATCCAGGGAAGAATTCTCAGGATTAACGCATCGACTTATTACGCTAACAATAACTATTGGCAGACATCATGATCTCCCAAAAAACTACCCGCCTGCCTGAAAAACCAAGCAGTTGACCTGGGCGACATGCCTCAGAGGGCTGGAAATCAGCTGCTAGGATCAGGCGGATCGGGGCATTTTCGACTTTTTTCTTCGACACTCCTTTTAA
>JBMNCO010000208.1:0-3458 GCA_049366815.1 Desulfatiglandales bacterium
GCCAAGTCGACCTCTTGACAAAGCCTTCTCATGAGAGGCACAGAGGACACAGAGAGAAACTTTAAAATATTTTTTTCTTTGTATTGAAATTAAAACTCCGCGCCCCTGCGCCACCGCGGGAGTAAATGTTTTTTTGAATCCGTCGCGCCATGGCGCGACTGAAAGATGGTCTCCCGCAGTGACGCGGTGACGCAGAGAAAGACATGGTTTTTTTCTGAAGCGGCGTAGCCGCATTATATAAAATCAGGAACTGATTTTATTCTTAACACTTAAAACTTAAAACTTAAAACTTAACACTTAAAACCCTATCCGGAGGATCATGCCAGTGCAATGCATATTTTCGAGATTCCGTAACCGTAAACCGGGATGGGGTGGTGCAGCCGGGATATGGGCAGGTGTGTTCCTGCTTCTCATGGTCGCAACCCAGGCCCAAGGGTATGTAATGCCGGCCGAGCAGATACTCGAGTTCATGGCCAAGAATTTTTCCGGTTTCAAGACCGTGGTCACGGAGCAGGACGTGCGCTGGGGGGGTGAGGAGAACATGTCCCTTCAGCCCCTCCGACGAGAGAAGGTCTGGATGAAATCCCCCGACCAATGGCACGAAGAAACATTGGAAGGATCTGACACGGGTGGTGAAGACCTCGATCACCAATATCGCCTTTTGATGCTGGCATCGACAAAGGAGCGTCTCATGAGGGTCCTCTCGGATATGGGGATCGATCTGGAGCGTGTGGCATTGACAAGGATCGAGGGAACCATCGTGTACAGGATCGGGGATGCCGATCCCCGGAGCCCGAAGATACTCATTGAAAAAGAGCGGTTTTTGCCGGTCCTCCTCGTCTACGGGACCTGGGGAGGCGGGGAAGAAGGCAGGATCAGTGTCGGATTTAAGGATTATCGAAAACTGGAGACGGGATGGTACCCCTTTGAGATAGCCTATGCCCAGGGGACCGGCTTTCAGCAGGTCTTCTCAATAACCACCCTTTCCCTGAAGAGCGGTTCGTCCCTTTGATACCCCCTGACAAAAGATGCCTGAGAATTGCCGTCACCCTTCCTGTGGATGAGATATTTCTCTATGCCGTGCCCGACCACCTGGTCTCAAGGGCCAGGGTGGGCTGTAGGGTTAGGGTCCCCTTTGGGAACCAGAAGACGCTGGGTTATATCCTTGGGCACGACACCAATATCCGGGGCCAAGAACTCAAAGAGATCCTGGAGGTCGTGGATCCGGAGCCCTTGTTTCACGAGAACCTGGTCCCCTTTCTCCAGTGGATGTCCGATTATTACATCTACCCTATCGGGCCCTTTGTCCAGGCCGCTATGCCGGGCGGCCTCAATATCCGCACCTTCATATCCGGACGACTGACCAAAAAGGGAAAGGAGGCCCTGGGTCTGCCCTCGGCCCGATCCGAGGAAAGGAAGTGGCTCCAGTGGCTTGGAGAGAATCCAGGGAAGAAACCGCCCTTTTCCCGGGAACTTGTCCGGACCTTTCAGAAAAAGGGGTGGATGGATGTTGAAACGGGACACTCCAAAAGACCCACGCGGCCGCTTGTTCGAAAGTTTGTAAGAATCCGTGAGGATGCGGTATTCGAATCCTTCCTCTCCGAGAGGATCCGGTCCCTGTCGGCGGAAAACGAGGAGGCCTTTTTACGGGCTGTTCATGAGCGTGGTCCAATCCTTTTGAGTCAAGTCTCCGCCATTGTCCCCAACGCGGCCTACCTGGTGCGCAAGTGGTCGAAAAAGGGTCTTTTGGAGATCTTCGACAAGACCGTGTACAGAAACCCCGCCGGAAACGTGATGTTTCCCTCTCCCGTGCCCGAACAACTTTACCCCCGGCAACAGGAGGTCCTGAACACCATTGAGAAGGGGCTTCATCGGGGTGCATTTTCCACATGCCTGCTCCATGGGGTTACGGGCAGTGGAAAGACCGAGGTCTATTTTCGGGCCATAGAGCATGCGATCAGACTGGGTCGCCAGAGCATCCTGATGGTTCCGGAGATCGCGCTGGCCGTCTATATGGAAGGGTTGTTCCGTTCGCGTCTGGGGGAGCGGGTGGCTGTTTATCACAGCGGCCTGGGGCAGGGGGAGCGGTATGACGAGTGGCGCCGCATGGCAAAGGGGGAAGTGGATCTCGTCATCGGGGCTCGATCGGCCGTCTTTGCCCCTTTCGAGAGGCCGGGGCTGATTATCGTGGATGAGGAACATGACTCCTCCTACAAGCAGGAAGAGGCTCCCCGTTACCAGGCAAGGGACGTCGCCGTGGTCAGGGGGAGGATTGAAAAGGCCCTGGTTATCCTCGGTTCCGGCACGCCGTCTATCCAGTCTTTTTATAATGCCTCTATCGGCCGATACCGGCTGTTGAGTATGCCCTGCCGCGTTGAGAGCCGTCCCTTGCCCGATATTCAAACCGTGGATATGAAAAAGGTGACCGATGTTGGCGGCGATGAAGAGGGAATGATCAGCCCGCCCCTCCGGGAGGCCATGGACAGCCATCTGGAGAGGGGCAACCAGGTCATCCTGTTTCTCAACAGGCGGGGCTTCGACCGGGTCCATTTGTGCCGAACCTGCGGTGAATGGGTGCGTTGCCCGAATTGCGACCTGGCCCTGACCTACCACCTCCAGGATGACCGCCTTTTTTGCCACTACTGCGGCTATCATTGCCGGCCGCAGAAGGTCTGCCCCTCCTGCAGGCGAGAGGGCATGAGGGCCTACGGCTTTGGAACGGAAAGGCTGGAGCATGAACTCAAAGGCATGTATCCCGACAAGCGCATCGCCAGGATGGACAGGGACAGCACTCGTCGAAAAGGGCTCAGTTCTCAGATACTCAAGGCCTTCTCGGATCATGAAGTGGACCTCTTGGTGGGAACGCAGATGATTACAAAGGGGTACGACTTCCCCAACGTGACGCTGGTGGGGGTGATCGCGGCCGACTTCTCCCTGGGGTTCCCGGACTTCAGGGCCGGCGAAAGGACATTTCAACTCCTCTCCCAGGTGGCGGGCCGTGCCGGTCGGGGATCGGATAAGGGCGCGGTCATCGTTCAGACCTTCAATCCCGCCCACTACGCCATTACCACGGCCGGGAGTCATGACTATCAGGCCTTTTTTCAACAGGAAAAGGAACTGCGGGAACAACTGGGCTACCCCCCTTTTTCCTATCTGGCCTGTCTGCGATTCCAGGGTAATGAAGAGGACAAGACAGCGGATATGGCCCAACTGACCGGCCATGAGATGATGGAGATCCTTGGAAGATGGCCGAAAAGGGGAAAAGAGATACGGTTACTGGGGCCTACGGAGGCCCCTCTGTCTAAACTAAAGGGGAGATATCGCTGGCAGTTGCTTGTCAAGAGTAAGGAATCAGGGCTTCTCCATTACTTCCTGAGGGTAGTAGGGGAGCGCTCCGGGAATATCCTCAGGAAAAGCGGTGTGAGTATGACCATTGATGTGGATCCCTATCAGATGCT
>JBMNCO010000209.1:0-49463 GCA_049366815.1 Desulfatiglandales bacterium
GACAGCCCAGGAGCTGGGGATATCCGAAGGGGACTGGGTCTATATCGAAAACAAAAGGGGACGAATCAAACACAGGGCGGAGCTCACCGAATCAATGCATCCCAAGGTGGTGGTAGCCGATCACGGCTGGTGGTACCCGGAAAAATCTGTGGAGGAAGACCTCCATGGCTTCGCGGACTCCTGCATCAACGCCATCACAAGCAACAGCCCACCTTACAGCCACGAGATGGGAGGAGCGACTTTGAGAGGCACATTCTGTAAGGTGTACAAGGTATAGTCCCTTCGCCCGCCTCTCCTTTTTCATCAAATCAGGGAAAGCCCCGGATTTTACGCGGGTCTTTCCCTGACACCGGGGCGACTTCACTCAGGCGTTTCCCATCATCACGGCCAGGATTGCATGTTTTGGGTGGCTGATCGGCCGCCCTGGTGGCCGGTCGCGGCTTGTGTCCCCTGACCCCCTTGCGGCTGGGTGCTCGTCGATCGGGTGATGAAAATGGAGGCGGTCTCTCCGGTCTTTAACCCCCAGTGTTGCAGTTCGGGCGTACAGCCGCCTTCCACCTTAAGGGCCGCAGTATTGGGAGATGAAGAACCTTCGTTATGGGCGGTGATGGAGACCGCCACCTGGGAACCGGCCGGAAAAGGCAATCCGATAAAGGCGCAGGGCGGTCCTGCGGGTTCGGATCCCCCGCAGGCGTTCAAATCAAAACCCGACAGAATCACACGGCCGCCCAACCGAAGGGTGATGATATCTCCGTCCTGTGCCCCGTGATCCCAGATCTTGATATTGACCGTATCGCCCGTGCATGTGACATTCTGCAACCCGCCCTGCCCCGATCCTTGTGAACTCTGATCCTCCGCCAGTCGGATACGGACGATCTCACGGTCCTGGCGCGTGCCCTCCCCGTCCAAAAGGGTCAGGGCAAAGGTATGACTACTGGCATCGAGTTTACTTGAATTGATCTGGAATGATTTCGTGACCGTCTCATCGCCGGTCATATTGAAATTCTCCGCCAGGATGGTTTTTCCCTGGTATTGAAGCTGGAGTATGCGCGGGCCGTCTTTGGCCTCGGCGGCCTGGATGACCGCGTTTACATAGAGCGGATCTCCCTGCGTGAATTGCTTCCCCCCGTCCTGCGTGCCGGCGGCGGAAGCCGCGCCTGCGGAGATGATCTCGTCCCTGGCCTCCTTCAGGTGAAACCCGTCGGTTCCAGTGGCGGTCGCGGACGGTTCATCATTGATCAAATCGATGCGGATCTCCGTCCGTCCGGAGTCCCTTCCCTTGGTATCCAGGACCGCCGAATGACTGAACACATCACCTTCCGTCACCTTCACGCTGTCCCGGAAAAATTCTTCTCCGCCTGCATGATAGACGATCACGCGGTTTGTGCCGTTTTCTTGAGCGATTCGCCAGGTACCGGTGACATCGATCTTTTCTCCGACAACAAAACCCGATCCGGTTTTTCCCTTCTTGAGACTAGTAAACTTCATCCGCTCAAATTCGTCTCCGGTCTCCCAGGTAAAGGGGATGGTCGCCTTGACCTCCTTGTCAATATCGTCGGAGATACGCAACTCAAGGGTATCGTGTTTCTCCTGTGTCCCCTTGGGAAGCGGAGGCATATCGCTGGTCACCGAAAAGGCCTCACCCGGTATCACATGGGCCTTGAATTGCCGGTCCGTGTAGCCATCCGAGAGCCTCATCCACTCCATCACCGGCAGTGGTCCTTCATGATCGCCGACCGTGACCATGGCCGCGCCTTTCATTGGTTGGCCGAGGGCGGGCGCCCCGGCACCGGACGCCCCCGTGGCCTTCAGGCCGCTGATCGCCACGAAATCCTTCTTCCTCTCGCTTCTCAATGTAAGGGTGCCGACCTGGAGCACCGCCCGTTCTCCTACAGTCGCCGTAAGGGACCCTTCATAAAGGATTTTATCACCAAGGGGTTTTGCCTTCCCATCAATCGCAATTGCAGCGCCCACCCGCACCGGCTCGTTCAGCGTCAGCCGGAAAGGACTCTCCATATCAAACCATTCACTGACCGGGGGCACGGGACAACTGACTTTGACCTTTTCAGGTTTTTGTTTGCCCTGGGGCAGCAGGATAGCGCTCACTCCCTCCACTTCAAGAGACAGATGCATCGGCAGCGCAATGGTCATGGGCGGGGGCGGCTGAGGCGTGCCGAGGAGGTTGAACTGCCCGGCGGACAAGGTTTCTGCGCCGGTGACCTTGGATTTGTCCGGCAGAATGAACTCCGCCTTGACATCCACGGTTTGAGTCTTCCTTTTGATGGTCCAGGTCCCGGAGTAAATGTCACCGTTCCGCCCGATCCTTTCATCGCCGATAAAAACGCTGAGATTCGCCTCAGGAACCGTTCTTCCCGTTTGATCCACCACCTTCACGGTAATGGGGTCGATCTTGACCTCATAGGGCTCTGTGGGGATCGATCCGAGATCGAGCACAGGTCCCGGTGCCAGGTCAGCCGTATATGCGCCGCCCCTGGGTTTAAACATGCGGTCGTCATCACTGTAAAGAAGCCCGTAGATCGTGAGGGCCTCGGACAAGAGCACCGCGCGCTCATTGGTGAAGGTAAAGGCCCCGTCCGGCCCCACGGGTCGGGCCGTGGACAGTGAAGACTGCATCTCACCGCCGCTCAGCATCGGCGCAGGTTCAATCCCGGCACCGGGGGTGAACCGACCCTTGACTGTGAGGTGCTCTACATCGAAAAAGGGCAAGGTCAATTCAAAGCCCATTCCATTGCCCATGGCGGCATTGTCATAGAGCACTTGGTTGCTTCCGGCCGAGACACCGGGGGCGGGCTCGGTTCGTTTGGCCAGGATCCAGACAGGATCCTTGTTCATGAGCCGAAGGAGCAGCGGATCGGGCGTTTGGACGGTTTGATCCTTGCTGTGAGCACTGATCTCGGCCTCCACCGCGACGCCGCTGCTGTCTTTGACGGTGACGTCAATGGTCACATTGGCGGCCAGCTCGACCTCCAGGGGAGCGTCAAGCGAGAAAATGTTGGCCGACAACGACGCGGTGACCTTGCTGCTCGTTGCCAAAGGGGCTTGGGTCAATCCATGGGTTCGGATCATCGACGTATTCGCGGCGCCCATGATTCGGCCAAAGGAAATAAACGGCACCGGCTGAGGGAGGTCCGGCGCCTCCTTGAAGATGGCGTCGTTCAGACGCTTGATCTCAACGTCAAAAGGACCTTCTGAGACAAGCTCTCCCATATCGTGGATAAAGAGCGGGTCTTTGCCGAACTTGAGGAGAAAGGGCGGAGTACCGCTGAAATCGCCATGGACCACCAATTCCCCCTTCAGATGGGCCGTATCCGCCTTGATCTCCTCTTCAATCACGCTAAAGGGCATATGATGTATCCCAAGGGCCTGTACACGAATCTTTTGCCTTCCGGAAACCGACAGGTGGTGTTTCCAAGTCTTCTCCTTGACAATTTCGTTCACGATCAGGTCCCCTTCACTCACTCCGGGTTCCAGTCCATAAATTTCATACCGGAAATTTTTTACAATCTTGTCGATTTCCGTCTGATCCGGACCGAATTTTCTGGGCGATATCTCCACGCCCACTTCAATCTCCTGTGCAAGGTAATGCCCGGATTCGGGGGTGACGGTGATCTTCAGGTTAAACAGTTGCCTGACCATCTGAAGGAGAGTGATGTAATTGTCCTCCATCTTGCTGATCAGTTCTCTTATCTTCTTTTCCCGTTCCGCGGGAGTGGCCTCCCCGCCCACGGTCACCGCCACATCCTTGAGTTCTTCTTCTCCCTGGGCATTTTTCGTCACTTTCTTTAAAATCATCCCCCTGACGCCTTCCTCCAGTTCGGCCCGGGAGACCTCTTGGACATTGACCAGCATGTTTTTCAGTTTATGGATCTGCATTTTCAGCTGCATCAGATCACCCCACAAGGGATGAGCGGTTGCCACGTCCGTATCCGGTCCCCGACCGGTGAGCCAGGCCTGAAACTGCTCGATTGTGTCCATGGGACCGCCGAGTTCCGGCGGCTTGAATCCCATGTTGATCAAAACCGACCCGATATCGAAATTGACCTGCTGTCGGTCCTCTTTCCACCGGTCCTGCCACGACTTGGCGATCCTGGTATCCGCCTCGGGGGTGGTGGACAGCTGGTACCAGGAGGCGTCGGCGGATGGGTTCAACTGGACATGGCATTGGGACATATCGAATTCCCCGAGCTTTTTGACCATCTTTTTCGTGTCGTCCAGGACCTTGAGTGTATCGTCATAGGCCTTTTCGTACGCCACGAGAATGTCGATGATTTTCCCAATCGTATCCCTGGCCAGGGTTGCCACATCATCCCTGGTCTTTACGACAACACTCCTGCCGAAATAACTGCCTACGGCGGTCAGAAAATCCGCTGGAAAATCCGCGGCCGGGTCTGCATTTTGGTTGTTCTTGTTTGTCTTCACCCAGTCCACATATATTTTCAGGTCGTTTCGCAGGGGTTCAATCTTCTTCCACCAGTGCTCGGTGATAGGGATATCCTTATTGTCGTCATACAAGGGGCCGGTAAAGGGGTCCGTGGATCGGGCCACCTCGGCCCAGACACGCCTGTCCAGATCCTTCATGCGCTCTTTTAATTTATTCAACTCTTCGATCAGGTCATCCGCATCACCGCTGAGAACGTCGTGCTTCATCTTTCGCTTGGCTGCTTCCTTCAAAATCTCCGGCCATACGACCTTTTCAAGTAACAATTGCCGCTTGACCCAAAAATCCTGCATGATGAGCCCGAGGTTTTTCAGCATGCCGTATCGAACGCCATCGACCCAGCTTGCCGTCCAGGTCCCCCAGCCCTGTGCATCGCCCGTAGCGATCTGGACCATGTGTTTACCCTGCTTTGTGGCCACCCTGGTATCATCGTCCTTGGTGGGGACCAGGATACCATAGGATGATTCCAGCCATTTTTGGGTCCATTCCTTGCTCCCCGAAGAGATCAGGGGCATGTTGGTCAGCATGAGGGGCAATTTGATCAAAGAGACGGCAAAGAGGTCGTTAATGGCCTTGACGTCGATATCGATCACAGGGTCCTGGTCAATGTAACCGCTTCGATAGGCGATATCCATCATGGAGGCCCGCGGATCGACCAGTCTCTTTGATTTTTTCAGCATGATTCCGGCGACGACTTTTTGCGGCAGATTCTTGGCTAACTGCAATGGATCAGTCTCGAGATACTCGGTGCTCTTTCCATCCCAGACGATATACCCCAGCAGTTTAGGATCCTGGACCCGCTTCTTGTCCTCCTCGCTCATGTCATCGATATCCCACTTTCCGTTTTCCACCAGCAGATCGATGATGTCTTCCTTCGAGGCATAGAGCGAATACTTGTTCCACCCCCAGGACCCGATACCGTGAAGGGCATAGGCGTAGATCAGGTAGGGCTGATAGGCCACGGCCAGGTCCTTGAACAGCGCGATGCCCAGGTCCGTAAAGGCGTTGTCGTCCTGAAAGGCGTTTCCTGAAAGGGTGGCCAAGGTGGCCAGGGTCCCACCGGCGGGAACACTGTGGGTAAATCTTCCGGCCTGAAAGTACTCGAGCACATTGATGAAATTGGCGAGCGCCTGGGCCTGGGCCTGGGCCAATTCCCGCGGTTCGAGGCCGGCCTGACTGGTGATCTTTTTCAGGTTCAGATACAGGTCCCTGCCGTCCGCCATATCACCCCAAATCTTCCAGCCCTTCATGGCGGCCTTGAAGGCGAGAAAACCGGCATTGACCCCGGTCTGAAACTTGGAGACTTCCACGACCTGATGAATCTCGTTTCCGTCTGCATCCTTGTAGCGAATGACCACCGGCTTGGCATGGGCTACATCGCCCATATCCCGCAACAGTTTGATCATTCGTACGGCAAGCCCCGGATCATCGGCCTCGAAATATTCCTTTGCCACCTTTGCCAGGGGCGCTTCTTCCCAGACGAACAGTCTGGCCATCCATTCCAGCCGCTGCATGTCTGTGGCTACGTCACGGGGATCCAAAACCCGCTCAGCGATGACCGGCCGTTTTCCGTCCCAGTCGACCCGAAGCTCCTTGGTCGTAAAATCTCCTGCGGCCACCTTGAGCAGGTAGGTATCCAGATTGAGACGGTCCTTGATATCCACCACGTGTTCATTGATCCGTTTATCCAGTTCTTCGCGCAGATAGACAAAGGCATCGATGTGGGAGCGGCTCGTTGCGGCCGATTGCCTGGCTGTCTCCAGCGCCTTGAGCAGGTAGGTGGCCATATGGGCGATGTAGCCGTCCATGGGCGCCACGTTTTTCATCTTCACATCGGCCCTTCGGATCTGCTCTCCTATTTCTATCTCGAGTTCCTGAATCAGCTTCGTATCAAAATTCGTATAGGCCACGGCCAGGCAATTGACGGCATTCTCCAGTGCCCTGTTCTGTCCCATCAGATCCTCGATCCGGAAGGGGACAAAATTCTCTCCCCGGGAAAGAGGACGGTTTGCACTGTTTCGTTTGACTGTATCCGTGATGTGCCTTGCAATGATTTGCATGTTTTGTTTTTGCGCCTCCCGGATGAGGGTCCGGTTGTAGGCGAGCAAGGTATCCAGGGCACCAGCGGGAGGCTTATACCCTTCCGGCGGATCATATATTGAGACGGCCAGTTGATACATCGCCTCATCACCTGCCGGAGGAGTGAGCTTCAACACGCGCCAGGACGCAATCATTCGGGACGTATACTTGGCAAGGCTTTTGAGATCCCCGCTGTGAACAGAAAAGATCTGGCGATGGTTATTGGCCATCCAGGCGAAAAGTCCTTCCGGTGAAAAGCCGTTTGGGACGTTGGGGTCAGCGGTGGTTTTTGCGTAGTGGGAGTAGTCCATGGTGGAGGTTTCGGGCGCATCCACATTAATGGTCACGACCCCCTTTTTCACGGCCCATTCGTGCAGTTGCTCCACGGCGAAAAGGCCGTTGTATTTTTCCTGATCGGCCTGGGTCCATTCCGCCATGAAGTTCGGTTTGACCGGGATGTATTCTCCCGGATGTTGCGTCCTTAAAATCGAATAGGCCTTGGTGGGAGACAAGAACTCGATCATTACCCGCCCGGGGTCAAGCCCCTCGTCAAATCCGAGGTCCCGGGAGGCCTTGACGAACTCTTCGGCCGCCGTTTTGCCGTTGAGCAACTCCACGAGCCCGGGATTCGCTTCTTCCGCATCGGCCTTGGCGAAGTTGGTCACATCATCATCGCTTGAAAACTGCCTGTTGGAATCCAGCGGCGGCATGGTTTCCAGGTTCTTCCCATCCCTTGCCCAGTCCAACCATTGTTGATGCCGTTTGGCGGATGACCCCACCCGCAGGGCCATGGCAATGCCCCCCTTGTCAGAAAACCGCCTGTTCAGCCGTTTTTGGGTCAGCATCACCACTTCGTATTTCATGGCATCGACACTCTGAAAAAGCTGTCTGTCCGCCGCGAATAGCGACTCGCGGAGTGCCCTGCCTTTGGCGGCCTCCTTCGGGTCTCCGGCAAATTCCTTGTAAAATTTCAATACACCCAGGGCCGTGGCCGCACTCGGGGCCGTGGCGTAGGTATGCAGGGCCCTGGCGGCGTCTTCCGATACCCCGAGGGCCTGCCATTTTTCAACCGGACTGTCGGAACGGGCGGTAATCGGTTCAAAAATGATGTGGGCCTCGGCTGCCGATATCGCACCTGCAATAGAGAGTGAACAAAAAAAGATCGCAACCATCATCGCGATCCTTTGCAGCGCTTTACAGGGTATTGTCGGCACAGGATTTTTCACCTGCTGCGGCATGGCCATAAGTGGATTTTTCCTCCATTGGACAGGATGGTTTTCATTTCTGCATCTGCTGGATAACGGGAACAAGCTGATCCGTAATCTGCTTCATCATCTCCACCGGGTTTTGCTGGGAAACAGGCTGCTGGACCCCCTGGGTATTCGTCTGCCCCTGTGGCAGGCCGGGCTGACCCGAAACGGTGCCGGTGGGCCAGCCTGAAGGCACCTGACCCTGTGTGGCGTTGGGATCGTTCGGGTCCGCGGCGTTCGCCTTGGGGGCAAGCATGTATTCACCGGCCATTTTATTCGACAGCATTTTCTCCCAGACAATAAGTCCGCTTCGCGCATCCACAACGCGAAACTGATATTGAAAATAACTCATGCCCCGATTCTGCTCGGTCATGTCCCGCTCATTGACCTGATAAATAATCCCCCTCAGAAAATAATCCGCGGCGGCAATGCCGGATTTCACCGACGCGGTCTGACTCATGTCCATATTGCTTTCTTCTTCCACATTGGCCGTATGTTCCGACGTCCCCGATGCTCCGCTCAGGGAGCCGCTTTCATATTCCCGATCCTTTACCCGGTCATAGGTCTTTTTCTCCAAGACCGTATCCGTGAGCGTCACGGTCAATTCCTCATTGCTCTGACGCACCCGTTCCTGAACAATATCTTTGTAGGAAACGTCATCCCGGAAGAGCACCAGGCCCCCGGCATTTTCCATCAGTTTCACACGAATCGTTTCCTGGAATATCTGTTCATCAATATACTGGCCCGTTTTATTTTGTATTTTGCGAACGGTGACCACGGGGGGGCGAGCGGCTCGAACCACAAAGGGCTGCCGAATAAAATCCCTGGCCATCGCGTCGCACACATACCGAAACTGGGCAACCGTGATCGTATCCGCAGCAACCTCAGTAGGCAGGGCTTCAATCGGTCGAATCTGATTGATGGGCGTAGGGGGTTCCTGTTTGACCGGCGTTCCACAGCCAAAGGCCAACACTGTCGCTGCTAACACCAAAAAAAAGTTGACTTTTTTCATCACTCTCCACCTGCCATTTTCGTTAATAAACGGCCCGTCGCCTCATCCGCGGCGGCATCCCGCGATCGGCTTCGCGCGGAGGCCACCATGGCCACCCTCCCGGTCATCGTGTCCACGGCCCGGAGGAATACGGTCACTTCGTCTTTGTCGGACCCACAACTGGCAATGCCCTTTATGACGTGTTTGACCCCTTTTCTCGCCAAATCCGGCCTTGGGGAATCGTCGATGAATCGTTCCTCGGGGGCATCAAGCAAGGTGATCCGGCCTGATGCGGTCAACCGCCGACTGATCACTTCCCGAATACGCTGTCCGGCATCTTTGCTCGCGCCGTCCCCACCTTCAAGGCGTTCAGCGTTCACGGGTCCCAGAACCACGGTAATGCCTCTTCCGATTGATTCCTCACGGGCCAGGGGTACCCCCTCGTCGGCGACATGACCAGTTTCGGAGATCATGGACCCGCCATGGTGATCAGAGGCCTGCTGCACTGTTTCAACAGGGAGTTGCCCGCCCTGCTCGGTTGCATCCGTGATCATCGGCCCCTTGTCTGTGGGATTCTCGATCGGTCCGTGGGTGCAGGAGGCCATGCAGAACAGCAAGACGGTCCCTAACAGCAATCTAAAAATAAATGGTTTCATCCCTGTTTTCTCTTTCCTCCCGCCGAGGTTCTCATCTGAACCTGAAAACCCGTGCAATCCGTGCGAATACTTCCGGCCTGAAGCATTTTCACCTCACCGGGCAAAAGATATTCGGTATGCCATTCGGTTTCATCCGCCGGGAAATGTTGCCTGTCGAAGAAGACCACCCTCCAATCGATCACTACGGGTTTCTCGGATTTCTGTTCGTACAGCCCTTGGCAGGTGAAAGCGATGGACAGGTGCCCCGAAGGCAATCGTTCCGCCCGGTGGTTGAGGAACGATATGGAAGCGGCGGCATGATCATCCAGGAAGTAGACGGGCAGGCCACTCGGATTTTGCGGGTCCGTCACGGTCTGGACCGGCGCACAGGCGGTAAAAACCAGAAGACTGAGGGCAATGAGTGCTGATCGAATCATAGGTTGCTCCAGGTCATGAGGATAAAACAGCGTTACAGGAAATCGATTTCCGTCAGTTTCAGGATGTTATTGCGAATCTCGGTAAAATCATGGTCATTAAAGGCTACCTTGGCCTTGACGCAATAAAGGAATCCCTTGGCAAGTTCATTGACGGCCTGGTCCTTCTCCCTGCGGCTGATGTAGTACTGGGCGTTTTCCAGGAAGTGTTTTTCACGCTTCTCAAACTGGGCCTGGATCACGTCGGCCAATTGTTTGACAATCTGGTTCCTCAGTCGTTCGCGTATTTCGGTATCACTTGGGAGTTCCAGGGGATCTCCTTCGATCCCGGCCAGGTCGAGCCCGTCCTGGTAATAGTCCTCGGCCTTATAATTCGCATTGAACTCCTGTGCGTAGGTTATGCGCCCCTTACTCGTATCAAATATTCTCACCGCTACACTGGAGAACCCCTTGATCGTGCTCTTCCCTTTGTTGATGGTAAACGTCCCGTATTCCTTTACCTTGATGGTTTTCGGGGGCGCTGCGGCCATGTTCTTTTCATTGCTTGTTCGGAGAAAAACCTCGTATTCAGGGTTGATCTCGAGCTTTTCCCCGACAGGCACCCGCACAGTGCTCTGGTTCTTGGTGTCCTGGCGGTCTATGGTCAAAAGGGACACATTTCCGGTCACAATCAAATCCACATTCAAAATATTGGCAACTTCGGTGAATTCGCGCTTATGTTCCTCCATCAGGAGGTCGATTTTTCCGCGTTCAACGATATTGATGCCGTAGGGCAAAATGCGAAACAGGTAACTGATCAGGGCGTCGGAAAACTGGATGCCCACATCCGGACTGTCCTGAGGGGATCCGAAGGCGGGAATAGCGATGTATCTTTGAACCCCGTCAAGGACCCGATCCCGCATATCCCGATGCATTTCGAACATTCCAGGATATTCCGGATTTAGTTCAAGCCCTTTGACCGCCTCCAGATAGGCACGCGTAACATTTCCGTCGTGCATGCGCTGTCGTGCCTGTTCAACATAAAAAGGCGCGCCCTTGAGACGCAACTCCGAAAATTCAGGGGCAAAGACGTCTTTGTGCTCACTTTTCATCAACATCAGGAAGGCGGAATAATATTGGTTGTTTCGCACCAGGTGCCGACAATCGTCCTTCAAAGCATCGATCTCCAGTTTCTTTGCGGCAGCCTGGAGACGCCTTTTTTCATCGTCCGGGAAACCGAGGGTCATCCATACATCCATGGCCGCATTGGCCTCTTCTATCCTATTATCGGCATAGGCCTTCATAATCTTTTGTTCTAAAAACCCACCGTATGATTTTCTATAGGACGTCTCGATCACTTCGATTTGAGGATAGGTTGGATCGGTCTTTTTAACAGCGTCAATCAGCGCGGCCGCCTGAGAATATTCTCCGGCACGTATGGCCGAAGCCACCTGGTTGCCACGATTTCGGTTGGCATCCTCCAAGTCTTTCAAAGCCTGCTCATATTTTTTCCTGTCGCTGTCAAGATACGTACCCTCGGGATCATACCCCCGATATTGATCCAGACGAGCCAAGGACGAACGCAAAAGCGGCACCGTAACGGCGGGCGCATTCGCTAATAGGGCTGCGGCTTCCTGCCTGCCGCGGCCGGTCATGGCGGCCCGGATTTCACTCACCGCGTTTTTCGCCTCCACATTGCGGGGATCAGATTGAAGAACCCGCATGTAATGATTATGAGCGGCCTCCAAATTACCAGCCAGTCTGGCATCTTGGGCGAGTTTCAGATCGGGTGACGTGACACAGGCACTAAGGCAGAGGGAGGTGATCACCAAAAGCACACAAAAGAGTCGTTGTCCATTTTTTTTCAGCATGTTAGCTCCATTTCTCATTCGCGAGGATTCTGTAATGGCATGTAATGAAATGACTTTGAATTGATCGGATGATAATATTTCGGAAACCCTTAATGAGGCATTTCCCCCAGAGAGACGCAATGAGACACGAGGCCCCCCCCGGTAATCCCTCAGCGCCGCGTTTTCTTTTCCGAATCTTCCCATTTTGCCTCGTATTTAAACGTCTTCCGTTCTTTGCCATACGGGCATTTACGGAAGAAGCGGCAGAATGAAACCGGGAGCACAGATGAGCAACAATCGGATTTGTATGAATTTAGCCCTTTCGAAGGACTGTGTGGAAATCATGCTCCCTTTCTGAAGTGACCAGCGGGAGGACGCTGTCTTTTTGCGATTTATCCGTGGGGGAAACCCCAGCTCGACGAAGTCGAGAATGGGGAGGGGGCAGAACTCCCCCATGGATAAATCGCAAAAAAGACCAGTCCGGGAGCTTCGGAACGTAAGAAAGGGTGCATGATTTCCTTTCGAATTTTTCAAACGGCTAAAGTGTTATTCGGATTTAACTTGGTGACTTTAGGGAAATTTCACTTCGGTGTCAAGGGGGAAAAGTCCATGGTACTGTGGGTATCTCTCAACGGGATATTGCTGCTCTGCAGCTGCAGAAAACAGCGTCTGAAAAGGGGAAAATCTGGTTGGTCAACACCGTAGGTCAGGGAGGGTTTTGCCCCCCTGACCTACGGTTCATATCATCACTGGGTGTTGGGGTTGACGACCTCCACATCACATTCTTGCTCTGCGACATTTCCACAACGATCAGTCGCAAGTACAGTCCATGTGATATGGTCTCCGATCCCGCCGCTATCCAGGATGGTCATGGTATCACCTTCCACCTCAACCACGCAGGATTCCGTCTTGTCGATCTGCTTTCCCTTTTTTGTATAGAAGAAGCAATCGTAATCCATGATTTCCACGGTGGGGGCGGCATCGCAGTTGTCCACCGCCGAGGCCTTGAAAGAGATGGGCGCGTCCGGCGGCGTAATGGTGGTCGGCGCATTGCAGGTGATGACCGGTGCCTCTTCATCGTAAATTGTGACGGTGCTCGAACAGACCTCTGAGGCGCCTGCTCGGTCAGTGACCGTCAGATAAACATTGCACGAGAAACAACCTGAGGACGAATCCACGGTCAGCACAGGGTTCGGGCTGATCGAATCATCAAAACTTCCAGTAGGACAATCGCTTGTCCACGAATAGGTCAAAACGTCACCGACGTTCGGATCACTTGAACCACCGCCGTTGAGAGGGACCTCCGTCGCGGTGCCCTGGCAGGGGACCCTGTAGGGTCCGTCGGCGTCGCAGACCGGCGGTAGGTTTATATTGATCAGATAGGCCGGGAAGTCCATATCCGGGATGTCCATATCGATGTGTACGCCATCCTCGAAGTTTCTGGTGTTCTGAAAGTCGTACTTCAAATTTTCCCAATCATCATAACCTGCCAATTGGCTCAGGAGCATCGTTTCACCCGGATCACAAGCGCCGCAATTCATTCCCACCGTATCAACGCAGTCGCCGTTCACATTCACGCTGACATTGGTATCCTGCCCCCCGTCGTTGTCGCAATTCCAATCGATTGGGCCTGTTCCCGGGACCGTCGGAAACGCGCTCCAGTTCGGGCAACAATATCGCGTATCATGGGTTCCGTCTTGAATCCCAACGGTCTCATCGAGTTGTCCGACTCCACCGATGTTTCTCTCGTCCAGATCAGGCAAGGCGCTGCGAGAATAATCGAGTTCGCCTCCCGGCAGAAGACCGGTGAATTGGAACCAGTAGTTCATTATGCTCAGATAATTCGGCTTGTAATTCCTGCAATCTCCTCCTCCGTGGCCCAGGTTCAGATTGTGTCCGAGTTCATGCATGAGGGTTCCTGATTGTTCCCGAATGGTCCCGACATTTCTGTCGTCAAGGCCGTCACCGTCAAGATCACCGGGAGGAGCGCCTCCATTCACTGTAACCTGGACATCATCTCCCGTCGCAGCCGTATTACAAACCAGGTTGGGTCCGGCAAAGATGGCCTGACCTATCGTGAGATCATCTCCTGCTCCGGTGGTATCTAACACACCGTTGTTTCCGGGTATAATACATACCGTATTCCAGTCTCCGAGGGAAACAATGTGATCATTCCCCGGCAGCTCCCCGCAACCCGAAGAAGTGCTGGTGGCTACCTGGCGGTGAACAAACAGCACATAGTGATAGGCAAAGCGACGGGGATTGTTGGGTCCGAAATAGGCCGGATCGTTTTTTATCGCATCGTAATCGGCGGTGCTACCGGTAAAGCATCCCATATTCAGAAAGTTCTGATGAGGGACGGCATCATCCACATCGACATGGAGGGTGATTCCGTCAATGCCATCCGGGTTCGTCACAGGAGCGTCCTTAAATGCTTGAATGACTTCGGCAATGGCATCAGCCTTTGGCTCATGACTGTGCGTATCTCCTGAAGCACAATCTCCTCCTGCAACATTGCAGTCCATATAATCTATCTCGATGTAAATATCCTTGTGTTGCCAGTCTGCCCCCGGAAGAGTGAAATCGACGGTTCCGTCACCATTGGTATCTATTCCGGATTGCTCCCAGTCGTCCCAAAGGCCGTCTCCATCCGTGTCTTGGGCGACTCTGACCACAGCGACAAGGTCATCAAAATCCTGATCGCCGAGATTCACCTGATCTTCCCAGGAAAGCAGGTTATAATTTCCTCCAAGAAGCGTTGTCGTTTTGACATGATCCTCCCCGTCAGAATTCAAAGAAGGATCGCTCGACCAGACATGTTCACAATCGGGATCTGTATCTTCCTGAGCACAGAGGTTAAACCGGAGCGTCGTCCCGGCGGCGAAGGGTTGATTACCGGGCAGGGCGGGATCTGCATCAAGCTCAACCCTGCATCCATGTTGAGAGGTTTTTTCGCTGACAAGCTCCAGACCCCCGAACCCAAAAGACTCAATGGAGCATCCGGTTAGATTCGTTCCGTCAGGCGCTGTAGCAATGGCAACGGTGGGAGATACAATGGAAAGGGTGTTATGAAAGGCCGCATCCGATGAAATCAGTTCGATCGTCACCCTTCCCCCGGTCGTGAGCGTGAGGTCCGCGCCTATTGCTTCATCGACACAAAGAGCGCCTGCTGATAATACGGCAATAAAAATTGAAATGGCTTTTTTCATCTTGCCTCTCCTTTCCTGATTTTGAACGTCGGCCCTCAAAATCAAGGCAGGCGTGTCAGGGTTTCACGACCACAATTTCGAAGCTTTCCTGGGACGAATTGCCACACTTGTCTGTTGCCTGGACGTTCCATGTAATATGTGTGTCCACGCCTCCTGAGTCCTGGATGGTGATCGAATTACCCCAGGAGGAAACCATGCAGGACTCGGTTTTGTCTATGCGTTTGCCTTTATTTGTGAATTTGAAACAGTCATAGCCGGTAATCTGTACAACCGGTGCATCGTCGCAATTGTCACTCGCAGAGGCTGTGAATGTGATAGGGGCATCTGGAGGGGTCATTGAACCCGGCACGTCGGAGTAAATTACAGGTGGGGTGGTATCGACCTTCTCGATTGTCTGCATGCAACTGGAATTATGACCAAAGGCGTCCGACGACGTCCATGTCCTGGAAATCACCTCTACAGCCGGACAAGTGCCGGCGCTCACAGCATCGGAGTAGAAAACTGCAGGGTCTGTATCGCACGCATCGATTGCTGTCGCCCAACCGGTCAGCTCGGGCGGGGCATCTTCATCGCATTCAACGAAGGTGTCGGATGGACATGTCAGTGCCGGAGGGTTATTGTCCAGGCATTCTGTGACTTCATTTATTGTTTCCCTGTTCCCGGCCACATCCTTGCTGTAATAGTCAATTTGGTGAATCCCGTCTGATCCGGTCAACATAAAGGGACCCCCATAGGGCATAAAACCGCCGGGGAGATCACTTTGGAGAAAGTGTCGGAAGTACGAGGCATAAACGCCACGATAGTCAGCAGGGCCGACATCCTCTGCGGAGATGAGATGTCGTGTCGTCGAATCGACGCACAGCATGCCTGATCCGTTGATGTATGTGGGTCCACTGACACCGATGCCTGTAGTGGGCGACTCTCTGTCCGGATTGAAGTTGCTGGTTTCATCCAGATCGATCTCAAAGATACCGTTGCCATTGGTATCCTCCTGGCCGTCCAGCAATCCATCACTGTCATTGTCAGGGTCGAGTTCTTTCCTTGAGCCGTCTCCATCAAAATCCGCACGGGCCTTGATCTGATTGATGAGAGGCCAGTTGTCCGTCCAAGGCACTGGATCACCGGTATTCACATCGTAATTCACGTGGGGGAATATCGGATGACCTGCATTCAAGTGCATAGTTACGACGATCTTGTCAGGGGTACCATCAGGCGGATCACTTGTGTCAGCCATCGCAGGAAAGTCGGTTTCCAGATCGAGGAGCATCTGCTGATAAAAGGCCGGCGGTCCGTAGGTTCCTGCAGCGTCGAACAGGTATTCTCTGATATCTTCTTTATCCATAACGCCGTCGAAATCTGAATCCGCATTAAAGGGATCAGTGCCGAACCGATTGATCTCATCAAAATCCACGATACCGTCACCGTCTGAATCCATCCATATTTCCGGCTCGTCAAATTTTACACTTGTCGGATTTGCGGGTGCTGCATAACAGTAGTATCCGCTCGGAATGTTACTGAAGAGCATCCATTTATCGCTATCAGACGGCTCGGTAACGGGCCAGGGGTCCAAAATGTGGACGAATTCGTTGCCGGCGTCGTCCCTGTAACCGTCTATGACCCGATAGTGCCCTCCCCACGCCACGGCGAGCGGCCTGCCGTCATCAATGTAATTTTTCAGGTCTGTAAAGGAAGCACCGGAACAATCACCGCCGTTCGGATCCAATGCCCAGTCCAACGCATGGCCGGAGGTGCCGCCATGTTTGAATGCAAAGTCAGGTGGATAACCGATGGCTGCATAATGCTCACCATAAGTAAAACTTATGCGATCTTGACTCAACGTCTTGCCCGGATTCAGCGTACCTAGAAAATAATTGGCAATCATGGCCGTTGCGGCACTGTAGCAATAGGTATTGCCGTGAACGTCACGCCTTGCGTGGGGTGCGTCCCAGGGATGGTCACCTCTCTCATTGCATCCTTCAAGACAGAGCATATTGGTGTCTTTATGTTGGTACAGCCATGGCACTCCAAGCAGGCTCTCTGCACCCGCAGAAATACCCATAAGGCATAGGAATGGAATGAAGAAAGATACGATAGAGAAAAAGTATTTTTTTCCTCCGGTGATAATTCCCAAAATCCTTCGTCTCTTCATGATTGCCACCTCCTCTGTGTCAATAAGTGTTGTGAAACGGTTGAATATCGACGGACACCTCTCTAAAAGACTGATACCAAAGAATACGGGATTCATATGGAAGAAGAATCGGCCGGCCGGAAGCTCAGAAAGGAATGTAAAGGCGATGTCGTAAGACTGGTCCTTGAACAGGGATGCGGCTGATCAAAGGTTGGTGGGCATCCGGGGCTCAATTCCTCGATCGTTTTCCGCTGGGTCCGCAAGTACCAGTGAGACCGGGAGGAGGCACCAGGGGCAGGGGTTTGTCACCCTGAGCTGGAAGCTGGAATAAGAAGATTACGCAATGGAAACAAAAGATTGGAGATGCAGTGTGAAAGTCTAAAAAAGGCCGTGGCCTTCTTGTCAAAGAGTCGAGTGAGACACGGCTTCCTCCGTCAGCAAAAGGAGGTCTACCCGGTCCCATTTATACAGGTTGATGGATGTAACCAGAAGCTCCTTTTATCTCTATCTGAACCGTTGTTATATCCAACAGGAAGACTCGACTCCGAATATGAACAGGAAAAGCCGTTGTCGCGATCGTGATCCACCCGGATGCTATTATGAACCGTTTGCGCCAAAAGATGTGTCTTACCCATCCCTTGAAGAATTGATCTGCGCAAGATCGTCACCATGATACTCCACGAAGAACAACTCCCAAAACCACATCTCCTGCGCTATAGAGGGGTCTTCGCACGCAACCACAGATTTATCCTCAAAACCTTGCATCTGCAGCATCATCGACTTTTTCAATTTTAGGGTAAAGAGAATTCTTCATCGTGCGGACTCACCCGAATTTGGTCGGTCGCCTCATAGGATAACCACCCGAATGGTGATTGACGGGTGAACGTGAATAAGCCTAATTGCCTAATATTATTATGCAATTTTCATGCTCAAAATAAAACTGGATCCACTCCTCATGATTTCAGACAGTTAGTGGGCACCAAAGATCGAAAGTGGATAGTGTGTGTATTTGTCTGCAACCGAAATGAGTAAAACATTGCAAATTTATATCAAGATTTTACATGTGGAGGAATTTCGCCTCATGCCCGGATCAAGGCTTTAAGTGGAGGATACCACGTAGTCACAAGCGCTGCAGTTCATTCCCACCGTATCAATGCAGTCGCCGTTGACATTCACGCTGCCATTTCAGTGCCCTGCCCGGGCTTTGCTTGAAAATTTACTGAGTTTTTCATATCATGCGCATTCGGTCCCAGGTGCTCAAAATGAACAACCACATCAGTAAAATTCAAATCCTTGCTTTGAAAGTGAGATGACCATTGATTTCTAACGGCAGCCTCGATTCGAGCCATTCAAACCTCCCTTCGTTTCGATCCCAGTTGGGACCGCTTCTATTCTTGGCCGCGATCTTTTTCATGAATTTTATGGGAAGGATCATAATGGCACCTCTCATGCCCATCATCGAGCAGGATCTGAACATCTCCCATGGTGCAGCGGGATCACTCTTTCTGCTGACGTCCTTGGGCTACTTCCCGGGTATTATAGGCTCCGGATTTATCTCCTCTAGACTCAATCACCGCAGGACGATCTTCCTCTCCTCCGCTATCCTTGGAATCGCACTGCTGGGCATCTCCCAATGCAATAATTTGTGGTCTATCCGTATCGGGTTGATCATCATGGGGTTTTTTGCAGGCTTCTACATCCCGTCGGGCATCGCAACGTTGACCGCTATGGTCAGCTCAAGGCATTGGGGTAAGGCGCTGGCCATTCACGAGTTGGCCCCTACCTTGAGTTTTCTTGCTGCACCGCTGATCTCGGAGGCCCTGGCGGATTGGCTTCCCTGGCGTGGCATTGTGGGCCTTCTCGGAGCCATCGCCCTGCTCCTTGCTGTAGGATTTCTACGGTTCGGCAAGGGTGGAGATTTCTTTGGAGAGGCTCCGGGCCTCAAATCTTTCAAAATTATTCTGGCAGAGCGCGGCTTCTGGATCATGGTGCTGCTCTTTGGCTTGGCGGTTGGCGGGACCATGGGAATCTACGCCATGCTTCCCCTCTACCTGGTGGTTGAGAAGGGCCTCGAGCGAAACTGGGCCAACACCCTGGTTGCAGCTTCCAGGGTGGCGGTCCCGGCCGTGACCTTCCTTTCAGGATGGGCGACGGATTTCTTCGGTGCCAAAAAAATGTTGTTCGGTGTTTTTTGGTCGGCAGGCATAATGACCATCCTCTTGGGGATGACAGAGGGCAAGTGGCTCGTGATTTTTATTTTTCTGCAGCCTCTGATGTGCAGCAGCTTTTTCCCTGCGGGCTTTGCCGCCCTGTCAAGAGCGGTTCCGTCGGCCGTTCAAAACGTGGCCGTATCCTTCACAACACCCTTCGGTTTCCTGATCGGCGGCGGCCTCATCCCCGCTCTCATAGGCATGGCGGGCGATGCCGGAAACTTTTCCCTCGGCATCCTCTTTGTAGGGCTCCTCATGTTCTCCGCTGGGTTCCTGCCGCATTTTCTAATGACCGGAAAACCCGCTGAGCAATGATCATGCATCATATAGTCGACTCTTTCTCCAAAGAGGTGTGCATCGTTGCACAAACAATGAGACAACCAATCAGTAACCTTCGCTAAATTTGCAAAGACGATGAATCAGGCTGAGCGCTGGATGCTCATAGCAGACCGCTCCATCCGGAAATCACGCGTTTCTGGATGGGAACGCATCAAGCAGATCGTGGCCGGGCAGCCGCTTTAAAAATGGGTATCAATAGGGCGCACCAAAAAATAAGGGTTTCAGCGAAATGCCGAAACCCTTGATATTTCTGGCGCGCCTGGGAAGATTCGAACCCCCGACCTGCGGATTAGAAGTCCGCTGCTCTATCCGACTGAGCTACAGGCGCATGATTTCTGGATGGAACGGTCTGCAGTCAGCATTCCGCCCTCAACCTGATGCCTTGTATTTTTGCGTCGTTTTTGCTGACACCTGGGCGCCGACTGCTATTGGCGCGGATCCGGGAATACGCATTTCCGGATGGGTACAACCTAAAAACGATTGCATCAATTCCATGAGACAGTGAGATAAATCTACATTCAACCCGAGGTCTTTTGCAAGCCTTTTTCCGGGCCTCTGGAAACTTTGATAACGTTCCCCTTCCCTGCTGAAAAACCTCGTGGTTCCTTCAACCTTGAGACGGCTGCAATGCACGACACCATCCCACATCCACGTACGCCAGGGGCCTTCTTCTGTCCTACTCGGTTGATATGCGGCCTAAAATTTCTTCGATCAGACCGTTGCTGCCGCCATTGAGAACCTGGCGCAAAAGAAAATTCGTGTTCCGCTCGAGCTGGTTCATGGTATCTGCAAGGGCCCTTAGTTGGATGAGCATTTTTCGTGACCTCTCCCGGGAAGAAATTCTCAGGTTTGGAGAGGAGAGCAATTCAATCAGCCGTTCGAGCGTTGCCGAGTTGTACCGGTCATAATTCTCGTATAGGAGATCGACCCATGCCTTCTTTTCTTCCTCAGGGATTTTGTCATAGCGGCCGATGATGTCCGGGTCCTGACCAAATCTAAGTGAATCCTTCAACCTGTTGATCGTACCCCAGATGCTCTTTGTCTTTTCCTCATCCGTGGGGAACACATTGAAAATCGCTTTCCAGCGTTCCTCTATCTGCATGATGATCCACTGTTCGCCTTTATCAGGAGGCAGAGCAAGCTCAAGAAATCGATTCTGGACATTAATCAAATCCTTGCAGAGATGCCCGCACCCGTCATCCAGGTTCAGGATCGCTTTATTGAGATCTTCGATTGCCCTTTTCTTGGTGATTCTCTGTGGCGTGTCATCCAAGACCTCATCTTCCCATCGATCCCTCAGATTTCCGATCTCCATTTTGATCAGGGAAAATATGAGGCCTGACTTTGTTATGGCGTTTCTGAGGGAATCAGCAAGGATATTGCATGCATTCAGCCTGTCTTTTGCCACCTGCTGCATCGCCGTCAAGGAATCCCGCCGAAGTTTATATGAAAGGAGTTCCGTTCCGAGTGATCTGGAGAGCCTCTTTATCACCTTTGTTTCGGCGCTTCCCAACCTGATGCTCTGACTCTGAAAATGGATCTTGATGACGGCCACCACCACATAGTCATAATCTTTCCATAGGATGTTGCCGTTTGAGTCTCTTGCATAATCGGGGGGAGGGTTCAGGTCAAAATGAAGATCTGACTTGCGGACAAGCACGGGTTCCATGTGGTGGCAATCTTCGTGTACGCCCTCGACCTGCATCCTGACGCTTCTCACGTCTCTTGTCGGATCTACCGCGGTCCAGCTTTTTTGTTTTTCAACGCACCATGCCATGGCTTCAAGGGGTCGCTCTGCATCGTCCCTGTAATCAGACCATGGCCTACCTGGAGGGTTGTACCCGGATATCTCAGGGAGACCCCAGGAAATCGTATGCCTTTCAGAATCAATAATCCCGGATGTAATCCGTTTTGCGATGAGATCAGGGTGCCTGCCGATTGTATAGATTGTCCCCTTATAGGCACTGGGAAGAGAGAAGAGAATTGTCTCGATCATATTCCTGCAGGCCTTTTCCAAAAAGGCCCCTTCAATCTCAATAGACAAAGATTTTTGTCCTCCCTCCCTTTGGAAATTATCACCTGAACCGATTTTAAAACAAATTAGTCTAGATGTTTTTTTTATTTTGTCAATTAAAATAAAACTGACTCTTGACAATCCCTGAGCCCGATGTCAGACTTTGTCCATGTCTGAGCCCGTCATAAATATCGAGTACCTTCCTCGTCTCACCGACCCCCTTTTTATAGCCGGTTTTGAAGGCTGGGGAAATGCCCTTGATCTGTCCAGGGGAATGGTGGACTATCTCATCCGGAAGTTGGATGCCCAGCCTTTTGGAAGGTTGAATCCCGACATCTTTTACCGGTTTGACGAAACGCGCCCCACGGTTGAGGTCAAAAATGGGTTTCTCGAGGTCCTGAAACCACCCGAAGGCTTGCTACACGTCGTCCAAAGGGGTCTTTCCGGCAGAGATATCATCATACTGAAGGCAGTGGAACCTCATCTCCGATGGGCCCAATTTGTGGACACCCTTCTTTCACTATGTGACAAGATCGGGGTGAAGACGATCATCAGCCTGGGAAGCATGTATGACAATGTCCTTCACACCGACAGACTCGTTTCCGCACTTGCATCCAGTGCCGCGCTTCTCGATGCATTGAAGCAAAAGCACGTAAATCCGGTGAATTACCACGGCCCCAGTGCCATTCACACAACGATTCATGCTGAGGCCCAGAACAGAGGATTTGAATCCATCAGTCTGTGGTGTCATTGTCCGTATTACCTTCAGGGGACCACCCATTTTGGACTTTTATCCCATTTAGGCGCCCTTCTATCATCCTGGGGAGACTTTGATCTGGATATTTCTGAACTTGAAAACACCTGGGAAGAACTAGCCAAACAGATTCAGGGGCTCATAGACAAAAATCCGGAACTTCAAACGATGGTCAATGATATTCGGAAGACGAAAATGAAAGGGTCATGGGATGTCTCGAAGAAAGGGGACAAGGTCATTCATTTTGAGGATTTTTTCAAGCCCAAGTAGCGGATGTCGTTATTTCTTCAAGGTCGGAACCTCACGCGTCTAAACCATTCCTGTTTTTTATCCAACCGCATCAAAGAATTAGGGTACAGAGCTGCAATGTCACCCGCCCCGGCCGCGTTATGACAGGCCGGCAGGGGCTTGCGCGCATTCAAGAATCGGGGTTCTTTACAGGTCCGAACTCTGAGGCCTTCTCCATCACGGGGCGGTCTCTTTCACGCGCTCCACAAGGGCGGAGATAACATCCCCGGCGCTGCCTTCAAGGAAAATATCTGTCAGGGTGTCCGTCAGGTGCGTTTTTTCCTTGTTGATCTCGATGAGTTTGGCCCCTACCCTTTTGGCTGTCGTTGGTATGGTGTTTGCCGGGGACACAATGGCGGATGTTCCCACAATGAGGAGCGCCTGAGCGGATACGGCCAATTTAAAGGAACGGTTGAGCGCATCCGAGGGGATCGCTTCACCGAAAAAGACGACATCCGGCTTGAGGACCTTGCCACATGTGCACTTGGGGGTGGGTTCCTCCCTTTTCTCTTCGGCTGTATATTTTTTCCCGCACCACAGGCATGAAAGTGAGCTCGAGTTGCCGTGATATTCAATGACATTCTTGGACCCCCCGGCCCGGTGTAGATTGTCGACATTCTGGGTGATGACACAGTGCAGAAAACCCAACCGCTCCAATTCCCCCATGCCAAGGTGTGCCCTGTTGGGCCTTGCCCGGGCCACCAACTCGTCCATCTCGCGAAGCATACGCCAGACCTTCTCCGGGTCCTGTCTGAAGGCGTCGATATTGGCATATTCCGCAGGGTCATATTTTGACCACAACCCCCCGGCACTTCGAAAATCGGGGATGCCCGATTCCACGGATATACCGGCGCCGGTCAACGCCAATGTCAACTTTGAGTTGCAGATGATTTCTGCGGCGCGATCTATCTGCCCAACCATGTTAGAGTCTCCATTTTAAAAGCACATGAAATGATCACGAGAAAGGCATTTGCTTCGCAAGTCTTGTCATCTCCTCATATGATTTCATGTTCATCTTGTGTCCAGTCCCAGGGCCGCTTCGGCGCGGCATCACAATACAGCGATCCGTTCTTTTTGCCAGGACGCCGCGCCGGCGTGAGACGGGAATGCGGCACATTACTGATCCAAGGCCTCCAGAGCCCGTTTCAGGCACTCCGTGCACCTTGCGTTTATTTCTATCATTTCACGAATATATTGGGCACTGGCCGTTTTCTCCGCCCTCTCCAATTCTGCGGCAAAGGCGCTGTAATCTTCCTGGTGATGATCATTATGGCTGATCCAGTGTTCCATCCTGATTCTGGCTCTTTCCAGAAATTCCATGAGGTGCCTCCGGATTACCTAGCAATAATAAGACCATAACACATGCGGAAAGGGGACACAAGCCAAAGAATCCACCTTGATTCACGATCAAGACATCATTTGCGAGGCTTCCTTCGCTCGTTCCTTCCTGCCGCGTATCGCTCATAGGCCTCACAGTCGTCACCCCTCGAAGCCCTGCATCAAATACCTTGCCGGTCCCCGGGGTGCAACAGAATCGCTTGGTCTCATTGATGATCTAAAAATTTGACGGCGGATTCAGATGCAGCCCCCTTCCTGGATCTTTCCAGAAAACATGGTCTCTTTAAAAGTGATGCAGAAAAATTTTCAAGTGGCAAATGCAGGCTGAGTGAAGGAGGTTGGGACCATAAAAGGCAACAGGAGAGCACATTCGCAAATGGTTTACGGTTTAAGGTTAAATCAATAGGGGATTCTCACCGAAAAGGTGGCGCCTTTTCCGGCATCACTCTCGAGAAAGAGTTCGCCTCCCATATCCTCAATGAGTACCATTACGCCCGCAAGACCCAATCCGTGCCCTCTCACGCAGTGATCCGCCCTCATGTCCATTTGGAAATAGCATTCGAATATCTTTTGATGATAACTTGACGGGATTCCCTCACCATCATCTTTCACGCGAATGAAGAGTGAGCCGTCGAGGTCTCTAAATTCCAGCTCAACCTCATTTTTTCGGTACTTCAAGGCGTTCATCAACAGATTTCTGAAAATCTGTCTGACCTTGCTCTGATCCATTGAGACTTGTCTTTCCCACAAATCTTCCTCGATCTCCAGGTTGATGCCGTGCTGACTCATCGTTTTCTTGAGAGCCGACAGCTTTTCACAACGCCTGATTGCCTCTGCGGCGTCGTTATTTGTAAGATCGAAGACCTCGACCAGCGTCTGCCCGATAAAGCTCGACACCTTGAACTCGGTTTTGTGTATGATGCCTTTCGCCGATCTCCCCAGTTCCAGGGTATCATTGACAAGGGTCCGGGTCACAAGGGTGTTTCTCAGCACCCTGTGGAGCACCTTCTCCTGTTGCTCAGTAAGGGCACCGTATTTCTTTGTTTTCTGTAACAAAGACAAGACCCCCGCCTCGATGACGGCCAGGGGGACTTTGAGGTCATGGATCAGGAAATCAAATTTTATTCTGTTGTTAGACATATCGTTCTTCATGAATAGAGTCCGGGGATTGTTGTAAAAATAGGTTATGAAAAGACAATGCCGACGTAGCCCACAAAGCTGCTGTCCGGCGTGATGTCATAGCTGGTTGCATAGATGAGTTCATAGCCGCGACTTGCTCCAAGCCTCTTTGCGCCGGCAATGGCCGTCGCAGCGGCCCCTGAACAGCAGGCATTGCCATTCTTTATTGATTCTTTTATGACCTCCTCCGCATTCATCTTGAGCATGTGATCGACGACACTTCTGTCATTATGTTTCTTCACCCAATCGACCGCTTCCCTGCCCACCCCCTTAGGCGTGAACCCATAATTGTATCCATAGTGGGTGAGATCGGTCGAACCTAGGACCAAAATATTCCGTCCCATGGTCTCGGCCAATTCAACCAACTTCTCCCCGATTTTCAGAGAGGCGGTCACGGGCGGAACCCCCAGGGGCAGGATCATTGAATTGGGGAAAAAGTGCTTCACGAAAGGCAGCTGGACCTCAATGGTGTTATCCTGTTCGTAATCGAGCGCGGACTCCACATGAAAGTCAAATTTGGAAGCAAGGGCCTCTCCAAGGTCCTGATCGATCGACAGCGGACCAAGCGGCGTATCCCATTGCCCTTCTTTCATGATGTAGTTTCTACTGCCGGGGCGCAAGTGCCTCCCAAAGATCGCAATCGTATCGGGGTGAGAAGCCTGACCGAGGCATTTGATGACGTTACAGGCAATCCTCCCCGAATAGAACCAACCTGCATGGGGTACGATTCCTCCAAGCCATTTTGTATCTTTCCCGGGACACGGAACACCCTCTGATTCGAACTCCGCGATAATCTGAAGACAATCAGAGGCCTTGCCCGGATACCAGCTTCCAGCGAAGTCCGATTTCCTTACAGGCATTCCTGCTCCCTCCCGCTTCAGTCCTTTCACAACCTATAGGGTTCCGGCTCAGGCCAGATCGCCCTGAATTGCGAACTTGTTTATAATACGAGTTTTGTGGGCGGGGCCGTTCCCATGGTCAACGCTCTTAAGGCGGCTTGGCGTTTGGTCCCGCCGGTGATCATAAAGGTCTTATTGATCTTTTTGTCTTTCCTTTTTTCATGTTATTTTAATATACACAAATTTTCGGATTTAGGGAAATATGAATTTATATTTTATGTTCCCCCTTTTAGCTTAATCCTTGCAGTCAATTCAATGAGGTACCATGATATGCCTTCAAATATTTCAGAATGGATCGTGATGATCCCTGTTCTTCTGTTTTCCATCACCATCCATGAATATTCCCACGGCAAAGCCGCTCTCTCCCTAGGGGACCCGACAGCCAAAAACGCGGGCAGGCTCTCCCTCAACCCCATCATCCATATTGATCTCATCGGCGCCTTGTGCCTGATCCTCTTTCATTTTGGATGGGCCAAGCCCGTACCGGTCGATACCAGAAATTTCAAGAACATAAGACGTGACACGGTCCTCATGTCCCTAAGCGGTCCGGTGGCCAACTTCGCAGCAGCTTTTGTCGCAGGACTCTTTTATCGATATTTTCCGCTCAACATGGAGATCTACCAATTGGCGTTGTTCTATTTGGTCCTCTTTAATACCGCCCTGGGCCTCTTCAATCTCTTGCCCATTCCGCCCCTGGATGGGTCTCACGTTCTTGAAAACATCCTTCCTCCCAAGGCATCAATGAGGTTTCGGGAGTTTGGAAGGTTTGCCCCCCTCCTGTTGTTTGGGATCTTGATGACGGATAGATTTCTCCAGATAGGCATAGTCGCGAAACTCCTCAATGCTCCAATCAGGATCCTGATTCGTCTTTTTATGGGTATCTGAGCCCTGACGGACTGCCGGGAAACACGGCTCAGAGTAAGCGGGGTGAATACTTCTCAGAGCGGGATCACATTTATGATGCCTGTCATTGATCCTCCGGGTTCGTGAACAAAATTCTTTTTGTGCCGGCCAGCGATTTTGGTGTGTCTTCCGAGGTCTGTGGACGCGTTTGTTTCCACCCGGAAACACATGATTTCCGGGTGGAGCGCCCTACTGTCAGCATTCAGCGCTCAGCCTCATGCCTTGTCTTTGCACAGTCTTGCCGATACCTGATCGCTGAGGGCTGTGGGCGGGAATCGGGAATGTTCATTTTTGGGTGAGCACGAACCTGCCTATCTTCGGGGAAATGGGGCATGACTCATCAAAATCACCTTTTAAAAAGAGATCTCCTTGCGTTGAGCATTTCATTTTGAACAGGATCCCGATCACCAAGCCCCAATGAATCATTTCCCGGCAGACCGAAGTCTTTCCTGCCCATGATCAGGGCTACACCGGCCCACTCCTGAGCAAAACGGTTTACAGACATGCGGATATTTCCGCGGCTGGGATCAGCCAGATAGACGCGATCTCCCCTGACCCCTTTCAGCACCGCGAAGTGTCTGTATTCCTCCCTTTCAAGGTGAATAAGGACCGGTCCTTTCAGCAATAACAGGTTTGCATAGTTCAACCTCACAGCGAAAGCCTGATAGCCCCTTTGCTCCGCGTAGCGCTTCAGGTCAAGCAGTGAAAGGCCGTATTTCTCCCGGTCGAGCACCTCATCATAACTCATAGTATTGAGAATGCTTATAAGGATTTCTTCTTCGCCGACATGATCTCCAAAGTAATACCGCATCAGTGTGGCCAATGCCCCTGAGCCGCAGGAGTAATCATATCTCTGAATAACCACATTTTGATCCCGCAGGTATTTCCAGGAGCGTACGGGCTGTTCAGTTCTGGTCCAGCCTGTCTTCAAGACCATGCCGCTCGTGTCTGTGGGGATCGTCTGGGCCGCACAACCGCAAAATGCGAGCCCGATAAGAATAACGCCGCCAATACCGACCATTGACTTCATTGTATTTGTCCTGAGCCGCAAAAGGCCCACGTCCTCATCCAGGACTGCACTTGATGACGATCGTCTTTATTGATGTTCCCCTTTTGCATGTTGTTCCGCATTACACCTTATTTCGCGAAACGGCGTACTGCGGCAATGCCGATGACATAGTCCGCCGTTTCATCGTTCAGGCCAATGGCCAGAGACGGCTCGATGAATGTTTTTCTTGAGATGCGGTAGCTCAAGGCCGATCTGAGCGTGACCGGTTCCCTGGAAGAACCGGATATCTTGCCCCCATCCGTGCGGGTATTCCCTTGATAACTCCCTGATATCTGGGTACCAAGGGAAATCTTCTCATTCACCGCGAATCCAAAACCCAGATTATAATCGATTGTCTCGCCCGGTCGGACCTCATGTATGCCGTCGTTTAAAAAGTACGTTGCAGGGAACTCATGGGTATAACGGAGGCCCCAGAAGAGGACCACCGGATCCGCTGTTTTGATAAATTGCACTCCCAAGGATCCGGACCAGTGCCCTGATCCCGTGGACATACCCTCCTCATCGGGCTCGTCACCTGTGGGTGCCCTGAGGCTTAATGACGACACAATGTCAGGCCAAAATGCCGTTTCTCTAAACATTTCATAGTTGATTCCCAGTAATGTATCTCCAATGCCCGAAGTTTTTCTGCAGAAGCCTTCATCTGCAAAGGTCAATTCCTGTCTGGCATGGATCAGGGGAACGGAGATGAATCCTTCAAGGCGGGAGAGGATGCCTAGTCTAAGTGCCACAGGAAGCTGGAATTGACGGAACCTGGCATTGTAGATTGTGGCGGGCAACTGGTTTCCCAGGTAGTAACAACCCAGTTCCAACTCCTTTTCGCCGGTCTTCAGCAAAACGGAAGATTGCCGGAGAAAGAGCCTTCTGATGTCTTCCTCATCTTCCGGCCTCTGGCCTACGGGTCTCATCTGACCGGATTCCTTTATTGATTTTTCTGCCTTTCCCTCCTTTGTCTTCAAGGTGTCGGCGGCCCTGCCTCGAAAACTCTCCAGGTGAGATGGCAGAAGGTTGTTTTCGATTCCGCCCAGTGCCGTGCCTGTTTCACCGATCCTCAAAGCATCCTGTGTTTCACCCTGCGGATCCCTTTTGTCGATTTTTTCAGAAGACAAGTGCCTTTCAACAGAGGCAATATCGAAAAGGGACAGCGTCTTATCCCCAAGAACCGGAGAATGAACGATCAGCCTCTTTACTTGTTCCAATACGATCCTTCCAATCAGGCGTTCGCCTGAAAGAAGTTCAACAACCATGGGGTGATCGGTCTCCAGTTTTTGAATGTGTTCCGGCACCATCTCGATGATGCCGGAATGAAATGTGGACATACGAGCTTTATCTTGTGATAAGAAGATCAATCTGCCGCTGATGCGGTCACCGTTGGTAAGAATGGCCTGGTCGGCATAGGCAGTGAAAAGACCGCCCATCATACTTCCAATGAAAACGATAAAAGCAAAGCCTGCACGACAGGAGAGCATCATAGGCGGCCTATAGATATTCCTCAACATCGGTGGTCGGAACAAGTCCATTTTCCGCTCCGGTCTCCATCAGTTTCAGGAGTATCCGGTCAGGATTTTGCGTGATTCGACCAATACCTTCTGACATTATTGGAGCCTTATGCCGACAGATTTGCCGAAAATCATAAGGCCCAGACCCGCCATGGCTTCCCGCCTGGAATACTCTGTATAGGCCATTTTGCGCCAGCCAAAGAAGATTTTACCCCCGATCAGGCTCACGCCTGATACGGCGACGTAATCTGGGGCATCTTTAGCTATGGCCTCATATATGGGTCCCCAGTATGACGAAGTATTCGGCAATGCTAACAGCCCCTTAAGCAAGACTTTATCGGCTGCCAAAAGTATCTCTGGATCGTCGCAGTCAATATATGCCTGATCGTGAGTCATAAAGAGAGCATCCATACCATTGTCACCGTCGGCAAAAGGTGCTGTACCATGCGTATCACCACCGTTGGTCCATTCCGGGCCACCCCAATACCCGTAACGGTAACCCAGTGGATTCCATGTCCACTGGACTCCGCGGCCGCCGTCAAATGTATTGAGCCCCAATATCTTGACCAACACATACTGGGGGTAGGCCTGGCCGCGAACCTCTGCGATGGCGGTGTCACTGAGAACGGTTAAACCCCCTTTGTCCAGAGAGGCCATGATGGCCGGGACGTCTTCCGGCACCCCGGTGTGATCGCCCGCCCATGCCGCTCCCAAGAAGAACAGCACCATCACCCCTGACATCAAAGAGATTTTATACTTTTTCATGTCCATCCTCCTTTCCAGTTTATTTTTTTGTTCCCTTCCACGTGGTTCAAGGTCTTGTTTTTGGAAATGGATGTCACGCCATCAGGTAAACTCCGCTGTCAGGGTTACGCTTGGATATTTGGAGGGGACGGCACGTCGTGACAGATGAGCGCGAACCTCTTGGACAAAATCTGACATTCAGCTCCTCTGCCCTGAATAGGGTCATGCTCAACATTTTGCCCGGCTTGTCATCATCCTGTCCGGCGTTTCTTGATCCGGCTTTTTGTCGGTTAGAGTTTTAGAAAACGGGCCCCCGAGAACCCGGAAAAACAGCCCTATGAATTTCCCTTGTCTCGATGAGTTCGGCATTGTCAGGAATGGAGTCCAAATCTCCTGAAAGGACAGCCCTTGATTGAAGGAGATGTGCAGATTCATTTTGAAATGCGTCTCCGTGATCGTTATGCAAGAGATGGTTCGTGGATTGGAAGGAAATACTGAGAATATCTTAGGCCGATTTCACGGCTGATGTCAAAAAAATCAGGACGGGAAACTGGAATTTGACGAAAAAGGCCCCTAACACCGAACCCGCTATATATTTTATATAAAAGATGGGCTGGGCAGGGGCCATACCAGGAATAGGTGATACACCATATCCCCAGAGAATGCCTTCATACATAACAACCACAAATACGTCAAGGGTTTCGTAACCCTCATTTGCGCTTTTATGTTCCGATTTGCAATATTTCTTCAGCGAATTTCATTTCATCCGGAAACGCATACAGGACCGCGTCGATGTGTTCCTCTTTCAGGCCGAATTGATGAAGGATACCCTGATTGACCTGACAGCTCATTCCTTCGTGATGACGACAGAAATCATGCGCCAGGAAGGCATAGTGAGCAAGATTGCTCATCCTGACCCATGATTCCATGTTGGGGATCGTCTTGCCCGACATGCTGAGGTGATGATTGCGGATGGAATTGACAAGAGAGCCGGGAAACCTCCAGGCCTCAGCGATCAACCCGCCCAACTCCGCATGGTCTATGCCGAAGACCTCTTTTTCCGCCTGAGCGAAGGTGAGCCCTTCCTGTCGAATCAACGAATTCAATTCCCCGGGGTTCTCAGCGATATATTGATCCAATACGAGTTTCCCGACATCGTGGAGAAGGGCCGCCGTAAAGAGGACGGCATCGTCCTTCAACCCGACTTTTTTGATCAACATCTGCGAGAGCGTCGCTGCGCCCACACTATGGCGCCAGAGGTCGCCCGGGTGCATGCCGTAGCCCTTCTTCGCCTCCAGATAGGGGGACAATGCCCTGCAATTTGCCAGGACCAGTTTGACAATATTCTGGAGGCCCAGCAGTGCCACGGCCTGCTCAATGGTAAAGATCTTCACCGGCAGACTGAAATAACTCGAATTGCACAGTTTCAAACAGTTGGCCGTTATGCCCTGGTCATACTGGATGATTCCCACAATATCGCCGACACCGGCTTCGGGGACCTCGGCCAGTTCTATTATCCGCCTTGCCACATCGGGAAAGGGTGGGAGACCTTCAACGGATGCAACAATCTTATCGAGACATTCGGTCATGGTGACTGCTCGCTTTCCGGAGCTTTCTGAGATGTTCGCAAGGCCGCCCTATGTCGTGTTGCGGAGATCTCAAGCCTGGGGAGGCCTGCCTCCCAGTCGGCCCGAACAGGTTTTTCCCGTATCAAGAGCCTATGGACGCGGTTCGGCTTCTCTTAAGTAGTTGAAATAGAGATAATGGGACATGGCAAAATTTCTCACCGCTTCAAGGCTCGCGTCGACCTCCATGGCTATTTCTTCGAGCGCCTTTTTATTCCATGTTTCCCGAATATGACGAATTTGTTCAGGGCATAACGATTCCATACGGCCACCGACCCTTATGGCCTCTTCTCGGTCTGTCCTCGACATGCGACAACTCCTGTAGCAGGCTTTTTCTTGGATATCGGTCCCGGGCGGCAAAACTTTAGAGAAATCAGAGCCGCGACAGCCGGATTCCCGGATTCGCGCTGAAAGCCATCAGCGATCAGATATAAGCAAAAGCTATCCAAAGACAAGGCATTAGGCTGAGCGCTGAATGCCGTTAGCAGACCGCTCCATCCAGAAATCATCTATTTCTGGATGGAAACTAATTTGTCAGAGAAGCATGAATTCCGGGGGAAGGGATTGAAATGTCGTCCCTGAGAATGCTATGAAAAGGGGATCAGAGAGGTGTCTCCTGATGATCGTCAACATAACAAAGGCCCTAAAACCATTTTTACGAGAATACACGCAAATTGTGCGAGCAAAAAAATTCACTGGGTTCCTTCCCACCCCCGATCCTCAAAAGACAACATTTTTGTTCATAGGAGGAGATGATGCACCGAAAAATATCGCCCTGTTTTCTGATCCCATTCGTAATCGCTTTTATCATCACCGGTTCTTTCACCCAGACGTCGGCGGCCGAGTTCACCGCCGACATCGTTATCTCGGGACCCGCTGACAACGACACATTCAAGCTCCATGTCAGGGACACGATGTATCGTCTTCAGAAGATCCAGGGGGCTTTGAATATCCCCCCCTATCCCACCATCGTAAACGGGGATACGGGTGTCACCTGGGGCCTTAATCCTGACAGCCGCCGGTATGTTGAAATCAGGGACATCGAAAAGACCGTCATGATGAACCCTCTGATCGGTTGGGCCGCGACTCGAAAGAATTTCGTGGAAAAGGGGGGCCCGGCAGAAAATTTGAACGGCTATCTGTGTGAGACATGGATCTATACGGCGCCCGGAAAACCAGAGACCGTCGGCAAGGTCTGGTTCTCCAAAAAGCTCAGACACATCCTCCGGGAAGAGCGTTACGGATTGAATCAGAACCCCGTGCTGGAACTCAAGAATATCCAGGAAGGACCCGTGGATCCGGCGCTCTTCGAGATCCCCGCGGGATACACGAAGTTGGACATGGACGCAGATCAGGGGGCAAAACCATCGGGTGATGCCCCGAAGCACATCACCAAAAGTTCCGCTGCTTCCATGAAACCGAAGGTGGAGACCATTGAGATCAGGAAGGGATCAGGCAGGGGGCAATCCCTGGAAGCGGACCGCCGCATCGTGGTCACGGCCACCGGTGACAGTCCCGAAGGCGGCATTTCAAAAGCAGGTCTCACGGTTCACGACAGGAACAAGAATGTCATCGAATCAGCCCGTTTCGCCCTTCAAAACAACCAGACCCGCTCCTGGGAAATCCCCCCCGAAATGGAACCCTGGACCCTGTCTCTTTCAGGAGAAGAAGGCCGCGTCGTCTTCAAGGTGGAGCAATTCGCCGCTGAAACAGAGGCACAACCTGCAGAATCCCGAGACTTCGAGGCCCCGGCCACACCCGAACATGGGCCTGACAGGGCCACCGCGACCCCACAACCCACGGTGAAATCCCCTCAAAATGAAGACCTCGGGAAGCCGGCTCCTTCCGTTGCGCCTTCCGGAAATCTTGTGTTCATTCTGGACGCCTCGGGTTCCATGTGGGGCCAGGTCGAAGGCAAGGCCAAGATTGCCATCGCCAAGGAGGTGCTCACCGATCTCATCAACGAGTTCCCGGATGACGCCGTCGTAGGTCTCGTGGCCTATGGGCACCGCCGGAAGGGGGATTGTGACGACGTAGAGGAACTGGTGTCTCCGGGTAAAATTGACAAAAGCAAGCTCATCAGCACCATCCAGGGACTGAGTCCCAAGGGCAAGACCCCGATCTCCCGGTCGGTTCGCATGACGGCCGATGGGATCAGACATCTGGAAGATGAAACCACCATCATCCTGGTCTCGGACGGCAAAGAGACCTGCGACCCGGATCCCTGCGGCCTGGTCAAGGAACTCAAGGCGGCCGGGATCAAATTTATAATGCACGTCATCGGATTCGATGTGACCGAGGAAGAGAAGTCTCAACTGGAGTGCATGGCCCAGGCCGGTGGCGGCGGGTACTTTACGGCCAAGACGGCCAAGGAGTTTCAGATGGCGGCACAGGAGGTGGTGCACAAGGCCCAAAAGCCTTACGGCGTTCTCCGGATGACGGTCATGAAAAACGGTAAACCCTTTTTTACGCCTATTCGGGTGTTACGCGCCGTGAGCGGAGAGAGAGTTTTCGATTCATCCTCTTCAGGCGAGACCGGTGTCCGGGACATCCGCCTGGACCCCGGGACCTATCATGTTGAAGTCAGGGATATCAGCGTCAGCGGGGGTAAGACACCCGAGATCACTCTGAGGGATATCGTCATTAAGGCCGGAGAAATCGTGGAGAGATCGGCCGACTTTTCAGACGGCACCCTGATCATTACGGCCCTGCGCAACAAGGCCCCATGCAAGGTCACGGCCTTTTATTATCGCCGGGGCGAAAAGAAGGCCTTCGTCAATCTTCAAACACACCCCAAATCCGGAAAAATTTCGCGCAGATTGCTGCCCGGCCCTTACCGCATCGAGGTGGTGGATAGCAGCATTGCGGGCAGTCCTTCCGTGGTGTTCGATCCATTGGAGATTCCTCCGGGCGGAACGGTGGAAAAGAGTGCCGAATTCTTTGCCGGTGATCTCACAGTGGCTGCTACACTGAATGGAGAGCCCTATAACACGCCCTTCGAGGTCTACAATGATTCCGGGAAAAAGATCTCCAGTGCCTGGACCCAAGGGCGGGTGAACGGACAACGACTGGTGAGGCTTCAGGCAGGCACGTACACCATCAAGGTTAGAAGTACCAGAGATGCCAAGCAGGTCCAGGCCTTTGAAAACGTAACCATCGAGACAGGGGGGGCAAAGACCATAACGGCCGCCTTTCCTCTTGAGCATGCGGCACCGGAGCCACACCCTTAAAAAAACATGAACCGGGTTCTCGACAACCGGGGCGAATTAAAATGCACGGTTGCAAAATCCGAGGATGTCCAGTATGTTGGGCACTCTTATTTTTAAAATCCCGGGTTCGGGAATCAAAACAGAAACTTAATAAGCGGAGGTTGCTATGTTTAGACGAATGGCCTTGTTTGTTCTCATTTCCTTGCTCATCCTGTCTTTTGATGCCCTTGCAGGCGGCCCCAATCTCAATCCCGGCAAATGGGAGATCACAACTGAAACGGAGATGGTTGGGATGCCCATGAAGGTCCCACCGGTTACACACACCCAGTGTCTTACCGCGAAAGATATCGTCCCCCAGAGCGAAGGGGAATCCAAGGAGTGTCAGGTTTCCGATATCAAGATCTCCGGCGATACCGTATCATGGAAGATCGTGTGCTCCGGTCAGGGGGGTGCGATGGAAGGAACCGGGAGCATCACATACAGCGGAGATCGGATGAAAGGCACCATGGACATGACAATAAAGGGTGCCGGCATGCAGGTCAAAAATAAGATCAGCGGCCGACGCATTGGTGATTGCGACTGAACGGCCCCTGTCCTGAATCCAAAATTTTCCAATGCTGAGGGTCTAAGGATATTTTTCATTGGATAGGATTTTTCTGCTTATCATATCACTCTGTGTCTCTCTCCTGATGTATCTGGGCTTTGTATTCATTCTGAGAAGCGAGAGGGGGAGAGACTACATCGGCCGGCACTGGTATTATCATCCGAACGCGATCTGCCTGTGGAGATTATGCATAGCCCTGCCGGGCACGATCCTGTACTTCGTGGCTGATCAACACTTCTGGGGTATCTTGTTGTTCACCTTTGCCGCGGTATTGGACGGTGTCGACGGACTCGTCGCCAGGAAGTGTGAGCGTGTCACACCCCTTGGGGAAGAACTCGATCCGCTGTGTGACAAACTGACCTATCTGCCCGCCATGTTCTTTTTCGCCTATCGCGGTCTGCTCAATGTGAGCGCAGTATGGACACTGCTCATCATAGAGGCCTGCGGGCAGTTCCTGGTCAGATATTTTATCAAGCGTTTTACAAAATTCTCGGTGACTGCGAATAATTTCGGGAAGATCAAGGCCGTGATGTGTTTTGCCCTGATCATCTACTGTGCGCTTCTGGATGATGCCCTGCGAATTCCGGACTTTTCGGCTCAAATGCTTTACCTGTGTATCATTTTGTCTGTCTCATCGAGCGTTTTCAAGTTGATTCCCAATCGCTTTTATGCCGACATCCTGTCCATTCTGAATCTGCTGTGCGGCATTCTGGGCATAATCCTGGCCTTTCAGGGTCGATATGTCTATGTGGCCCTTGCAATCATGGCCGGACAGATCTTCGATCTTTTCGACGGCCGGATGGCCGAAAAACACGGGGGGACAAAGTTCGGGCCCTGGCTCGATGATATCGCGGACCTGGTCAGCTTCGGCCTTTGCCCCGCTCTCCTGATCGTCTTCAAGGGCGATATGTCCGCCTTGCCCTTTATTTTTGGAATGCTCTATTTCCTTGCAGTAGGCTTTCGACTATGGCGATATCTTTTTCGTGACAAATATGACAGCACTCTTCCCCCGGGTGTCTTCAGCGGCCTGCCCAGCCCTGCCGGCGCCATCGTTGTCTTGGGCGCCTGCCTGTTTTTGGAAAACCGGTGGGCGATTCTGGGTATCATTTTTGTCGCCTCTTTCCTGCTTGTCAGCCATGTCAGGTTTGTCCATTTCGGGCGCGTCATACTGCAGACCCTGCCTCGAACCTTTATTGTCATATTCGGCTTTATTATCCTGTTCATCACCGCCTATCTCATCAAGGCAAGAGACTCGCAAATGCTTGGTGCCCTGCTCCTCATATGTTTCATCGTTTATATTGTGACAAGCACCAGGATAATGATCAAAAAGACCCAGTGATAAAGGGGGCTGCGGGATTCAAAGACCACGGCGTGACCGCGACACAAGGGGATGCACATCGTAATTGACATGGAAAGAAGGATCATATATGGAATGATGATATATGGACCATTTCCTGCCATAATCAATTTACAAGAAAAGAGGTGTGGCGCATGATTATCATCGGAGAACTCATCAATTCCACCAGGAAGGCGATTGCTGCAGCCATCGAGGCCGCCGATGCCGCCGCGATCCAGGAGATCGCCCGAAATCAGGCCCAGGCCGGTGCCGACTACATTGATGTCAATGCCGGTTCCTTCAGGGACCGGGAAGCGGAACATCTGAAATGGCTTGTCAAAGTGGTGCAGGAGGTGGTCGATCTTCCATGCTGCCTTGACAGTCCAAATCCGGCGGCACTCGAGGCGGCACTCTCGGAGCACAGAGGCACCCCCATGATCAATTCCATCTCTCTCGAAAGAGACAGGAAGGACAAGCTTCTCCCACTCCTGAGGGGGAGCGGGCACAAGGTTGTCGCCCTTTGTACGAGTGATGCGGGCATGCCCAGGACGGCCGAAGACCGGATCCGCACGGCCGAGGAACTGATCCGCTTGCTCCTCGATCATGACGTCAATGTGGAAAACATCTATGTGGATCCCCTGGTTCAGCCCGTCGCTACGGATCAGACATTTGGACACGAGTTTCTGGAATCCGTCGAGCAGATCATGGCCCGCTTTCCCGGGATACATACCATATGCGGGTTGTCCAATATATCCTACGGTCTCCCGCAGCGAAAGTTTCTCAACCGGACCTTTATGGCCATGGCCATAGCAAAAGGTCTTGATGCGGCCATCCTGGATCCCATGGATAAACAGATGATGGCAAACGTGCTTGGTGCGGAGGCCCTCGCCGGCAGAGACAGGTTCTGCATGAAATACATCGGTGCCTATCGCAGCAAGATGTTAGAGGTCTAGGAATCTTTGGCTCAAACCCCTTTAGCTGAGCACATCATGAAAAAAGGAGACCCTATATGACGGAAGCATTGGTGCATGCCCTGGTGGAAATGCAGGAGGCCGCAGCGATTGAAAAGGCAAAACAATTGCTGGATGAAGGAACCGATCCCATGGAGATTCTCAAGGCCTGTTCGACGGCCATGGAGGCCGTAGGGACACGGTTTGAAAACGGGGAGTATTTTTTGCCCCATCTTATGATGGCGGGTGAAATGCTGCGCGAGATCTCCGAAATGATCAAGCCCATGATCGAGGATGTCGGACGCAAAGACTCGAAGGGGAAGGTCTTGATTGGAACCGTCAAGGGTGACATTCATGACATCGGCAAGAACATTGTTGTCTTTCTCCTCGACGCCAACGGTTATGAGGTGCGGGATATCGGGATCGATCAGCCGCCGGAAAAATTCGTGGAGGCCATCCGGGACTTTGAGCCCCAGGTCGTGGGTATGAGCGGCCTGCTCACCCTCGCCTTTGACTCCATGAAGGAGACGGTAAAGGCCATCGAAGGGGCCGGACTTCGAGACAAGGTCCGTATCATGATCGGTGGCGGTCAGATCAGCGAACAAGTAAGAGACTATACCGGTGCCGATGCCTTCGGGGAGGACGCCCTGGCGGGCGTCAGACTCGTCAAGAAGTGGATAGGAGGGCAATAACATGAAGGAGCGATTTGTCGATCCGGCCCCCGATGCCGATGCAAAACAGGAAGAGCGATTCCGAATCTGGCTTTCCGGCGAGGGGCTCACTTTTGCCGACGCGGACTCAAAGGCCATGTACCAGGAGCGCGTCACCCTCATGAAGGATGCGATACAGCTCAAAAAGGCGCCCGCCCGGATTCCCATATGCCCTTCGTTGGGCTTTTTCCCCATGCAATACGCCGGCATCACCATGTATGACGCCATGTACGACTACGAGGCCCTGCAAAGATGCTGGGAGATCTTCTACAAGGATTTTGCCCCGGATGCCTATAACGGTCCGGCGAACATCGTCCCGGGCAGGACCCTGGATATCCTGGACTTGAAACTCTACCACTGGCCGGGGCACGGCGTGTCCAAAGAACGGGAATACCAGTTCGCAGAAGACGAGTACATGAAGGCCGATGAGTATCAGGATCTGATCGATGATCCGAGCGCCTTTTTCCTGAGCCGTTATTTCCCGAGAATCTTCGGCTCCCTCAAGCCTTTGGAAAACCTGCCCATTTTGCCTCCGATCCATGAGATCCCGACGTTTCCCCCCGCCTTCATGCGCTTTGGGAGCCAGGACATGAAAAAGGCCTTCGAAGCCCTTTACCAGGCCGGGGAAGAAGCCCTGCGATGGGGGGCGGTTTCAAGGGCAGTGAGCGGAAAAATCATGGGACAGGGGTTCCCGTCCTTTTCGGGCGGCTTTACCAAGGCGCCCTTTGACGTGATCGGGGACAGCCTTCGAGGGACCAGGGGGATCATGCTCGACATGTTCCGATCCCCGGATGAATTAAAGGAGGCCTGCGACCGCCTGACACCCATCATGGTCAAGTCCGGGGTCGCCTCCTGCCGGGCAAACGGCCACATCATGCCCTTCATCCCTCTCCACAAGGGGGCGGACGGCTTTCTGTCCGACGAAATGTTCCGAAAATTCTACTGGCCGAGCCTGCGAAAGCTCATCATCGGCCTTGTCAATGAGGGCATGGTCCCACAGCTTTTTGTCGAGGGCGCTTACAATGAGCGCCTGGATGTCATCAGCGATGTCCCGAAGGGGAAGGCCTTCTGGTGGTTCGACCGAACGGATATGGTCCGGGCCAAGGAGACCGTGGGCCGGGTGGCCTGTATCGGCGGGAACTTTCCCCTCGATCTGTTGTGCACCGCCACCCCGGATGCGGTCAGGGCCCATTGCAGGACACTCATGGAACAGGCCGGAAGAGACGGCGGCTTCATATTTTCGACCGGTGCCGGCATGCAGGGGGCAAAGCCTGAAAATGTCAAGGCAATGATCGAGAGTGCGAAGGAATATGGCGCCCTTGTTTGATGACGTGGCTGGCGATCCTTTGAGGCGGGAAAAGTTTGTCATCGAGTTTAAAAAGGTAACATAAGATTCTGTATTTTTGTATTTTTATTGCTGTAAACCATATCCTTTCTTTGTTTTGATCCGGACGGTTTGCACAGGCCAGTGTAAACCGTCCGCCTGTCCGCTTTCACAGTGTCGTCCCGGGCAAACACGCCATCTCTCTGGTGCAAAAAAACCCGAAGGCCGACGATCTCCGCATATGGGCGTGGCTGCGGATCGCTCATGGGGGCGATCTCGGGATAACTCGCAAAATCCGGATCATCCAAAATGATCCGTTTTTTTATGACGAAAGAAGAATCTGGTCGCCGAATGCCTCGGACAGGGCCTGGACGAGGGTATCGACATCCTCCTGTTTTTCAAATTCAACCATGAGTTCTCCGGCTTCACCCACGACGAGTCGTCCGTGCCCTTCAACGATTTTCGCGACCTTCTCCGGTTCGACGGTCCACCATCCACGTGTCCTCATGAGCAACTCCCTGCCCTTGAGACGTCTCGGCGTCACCAGATCGATATCTCGAAACCAGGCGTCCCACCCGACCCGGGCCGGGGCCCGAAGCACCGGACTCACGGGATCATGATAAATACGGCAACGACCGAACAAACGCAATCGAATCATGGGATCACCATCCGAACGACTTTATCTATCTCCGGGTCATCGGGCAGGCCGGCATCGGACACCTCGCAACCGTCTCTCACCATGCGACTAGCCAGACATCGCACAAAAATAACGGCGGCCCTTTCCGGCGTCAATTCAATGCCCCTTCTGCTTGCCTCCGCCCATGCCTTTTCAAACAGTACCCTTGCCGGTTGCCGCCAGGTTCCCAGCCGCGGATCAAGTGGAGGGGTGCCGACTCGTTTCAGAAAGGCGGACTGTGCCGCCTCCATGGCCTTGAAGACCTGCCGCATCATTTTGACGGCAGGGTCCCGGCCCCAATCGTCTCTGTTCCCTGTCATTGCTCCGACTCCCTATGGGTCCGCTAGCACTGGACCTTTGCGCCTTTCCGCAAGGTCTCGCCGTCGATGCGAAAAAGGGCATCGAGAAGCCCAAGCTGAAAACCGCCCGGCGCATCGGCCTCTTCAGCGGCCTTTTCCCCCGCCAGCCCGAAGTAGGCTAGGGCCGTGGTTGCGGCCTCCAGCGAATTCGCTTGAACGGCGAGGAATGCGCCGATCAGGGCCGTGGCGGCGCACCCCGTGCCTGTTACGTATCCCATCAATTCATGGCCGTTTGAGACGCGACAGACCCTGGAACCATCCGTGACAAGATCCACGGCCCCCGTGATGGCCAGGGTGGTGCCCAATTCCTTTGCCAGTTGCCCGGCGGCATCTGCAGCCTCCTCCACGCCGTGGATGGAATCCACCCCTTTGGTCCTGGAGTCGTCGCCGGCCAGGGAGAGGACCTCCGAGGCATTTCCCCTGACCACGCTGATGTCGAGCTCATTGAGAAGGCTTTTGGCCGATTGGGTTCGCAGCGTGGTCGCCCCGGAACCCACAGGATCCAGGATGACCGGGACGTTGCGTTGATTGGCGCGTTTTCCGGCCTTTAACATGGAGGTGATCCAGTAAGGTGTGAGGGTCCCGATATTGAGCACCAGTGCACCTGCAAAGGAGACCATTTCCTCCACTTCCTCGTGCGCGTGGGCCATGACAGGAGAGGCCCCGCAGGCCAGGAGGGCGTTCGCGGTGAAATTCATCACCACGAGATTCGTGATATTGTGTACCAGAGGCCTTTTCTCCCTCACATTTTTCAAATTTTCAGCAGCCTTCCGGGCCATGACTTGATCGAACATACCTCTTCTTCTCCTATAATATACGACTATTTGTTGGACGCCATGAAGTGGTCCCACCCACCGGCCCGAATGGACTTGGAGGTGCCGTCGGGAAGGATCAGGTTCAGTCCTCTGCACCTTTCCACCAACCGTCCGACCTCTGTGACGGGCACATCGCTTACGGCCTTGAGGGCGGAACAAAGCGGGCTCACGTTCTCCGGTGCACAGGTGATGATGAGTTCATAATCGTCGCTATCGCCCAGGACCAACTCGAGGGGGTCCTCTCCCAATTGGAGCGCGGCCTCTCTCAGCGCGTCACTGACAGGCAGTCTTTCCTCAATGAGTTCGGCGCCCACAGCGCTCTCCTCACAGATATGCCCGAGATCACCCAAAAAACCGTCGCTCGTATCGATCATTGCGGTGGCAAGTCCTGAGAGGCCGACGGCCCTGCCCTCCTGCGCGCGGTGAGATGGTCTGTTATATCGGCGGACGAGGGGATGAGACCTCAGGTCATGACCGGGAACTCCCTTCAACAGGAGATGGAGGCCGGCTGCAGCCTCCCCCGGGAAACCTGTAACCAGGACGGTATCCCCTTCCCGCGCCGTCGATCGCTTTATGCTTTTTCCCACCTCCACCTCACCGATTAGGGTGATGTCAATAAATACGGCCCCAACGGCCTTTGTCAGGTTTCCGCCGATGATACCTGCCCCAAAGGGATTGAGTTCGGCAAGAAAACCCAGGTAAAGGTCTTCGATGTCCCTGACCCTGGTGTCATTGTTCAGCCCCAGGGATACGAGGGCGTACAGGGGCGAACCGCCCATGGCGCCGATGTCGCTGATGTTCAGGGCCATGGCACGCCGGCCGAGGTCGTGGGGGCTGATATGCCCGGACAGGTAGTGCCGCCCCTCCACGATGCAGTCACAGGTGACCAGGATTTCAAACCCGTCCCGGGGGCGGAATGATGCGGCATCATCGCCGATGCCGAGTCTGACCCCGGCCTGGGGCACGCCATCCTGTTTGATGATCCTGTGGATGCGGTCAATGAGACCGAACTCCCCGATGCTCGCGAGCGTCTCAGACATGGCGGTCTTCCGGTTTCCCTCTCGTCAGGGCCTCCTTCAGGGCCCTTGCCGCTGCCGTCGGATCTTTCCGGCAGCACACGGCTGATATCACGGCAATCCCCTTTGCCCCCGTTTCCATGACCTCCCAGGCATTTTCCACGGTGATGCCCCCGATGGCAACGATCGGGAGCGGAATGCTCTCAACCACCTCTTTCAGTAGGGCTATCCCGCTTACCGGTCCCGCATCATCCTTCGATGTCGTGGGAAATACCGGACCGAACCCCACATAATCGGCCCCCTCTGAAAGGCAGATACGGGCCTCATCCAGGTCCGATGCCGACCCCCCGATAATCCAGTCGGGTCCAAGCAGTTTTCTTGCCAAAGGGATCGGAAAGTCGTCCTGACCCAGATGGACACCGTGGGCGTCGGCGGCCAGGGCCACATCCACCCTGTCATTGACAATGAAACTGACCCCCGCGTCTTCGCAAAGACGCCTCATTTGACGGGCCATATCAATCAATTCACGGGTGGAGCCGGTCTTTTGCCGAAACTGGATGGTATCCGCCCCGCCCGCAATGGCCAATCCGGTCAGTTCCACATGGGAAAATCGCGACTGCAGGGCAACGTCCGTCAATACATGCAGTGTTCCAATCTTCATCTTTGAAACCACTCCTCTAGAATTTCCATACGTTTTCAAGTGGGACATATGACCATTGGAAGCCGGAACTTGTCAAGCCTTCTTTCTCTCGGATGAGTGGGACAGGGGCACAGTCATACCACTACCGCCGGTTTCAATCCACGCTCCCGCATGGGGTATTCAATATTGCTAGGGATTTGTATTGGTAAGGGCATGTTTTTGTTGTCCTCACAAGGTTTTTTCTGTAAAAAATGAATTCGAATCTGGAGGGCTGAAATGAAATGCGCCATATGCGGAATTGAAGTGGAAACCATTGATGAGGCCATCGAACAAAATTGGATCCATACCTTTTATGAAGGGGAAGTGGAACATGGCCCCTTGTGCTCATCCTGCGCTGAGACAATGATATGTATTGGTGAAGATGCGGTAATGCTGTTGAAGGCCAAGTATCATGACAAACTGAGGTATTTTCCCGAAAAAACCCTAAATGCCCACAGAAACACTTGCCTATTGGCATTGCCATCCTATAAAACGAACCCAGTAAACTCAACTGAGGTTCCCATTAGCAATTGTAATCACTACAAAAACGCTGACCTAAAACTCACCTGAAGGGGGATCTTTTTCGGGAAAATGTTCACGAGCCCATCATTTGGGTATACTTGAATTTGAAATTCCCATCATCTGCAGCCCAATTGAAATTGTAATCGCAACCTGGGCTTCACTAAAATCGCCGCCCAGCCCCTCTAAATTTCTTGTTGACACGCCTAAAATTGTGCTAAAAAGGTATTAGTAATCCTACCACTGAAGTTTTTACTCCACCCATTTTGCGAGGTAGCCATGAAACTGGATCGCCTCAAAATGCCTTTATAATGCCCCCCTGAGGCTTCTGCCTTATGGAGGCGTGAAGAATCATTTCCGATCGGTAATAAAGCCAAACCCGTGGAGAGATTGCGACGGAAAGCGACGGATCCGTAATAGCTCACAAGGGAGGCTATCATGAAGCGAAATATTGTATTTACAGCTATAATAGTCATGGTCTGTGCTATAGGAGCCTCAGTCGAGCAAGCCAGTGGCGAACCTGCAGGACCACCCGGTGGGCTGGACGTGAACGTCGTCAATACACCAAATGTCAATATTGGCAACGTACCAAGCGTCACCGTCAAAAATGAAACATCCATTCCCGTGAAAGACAGCAATCGACCAAAGCTAATCACGACCAGCACCCGGGTAGGTGCCTACAAAGATCAGTCGGAGAACACGAATCTTGCTAGTATTCCGACCTGCCCAGATGGTGAGCACTTCTTGTTCTCGGGACTTTATGCAGCACCTAGCACGTACGATTCCCCAGATTCGGTTTCCCTGGGACCCTGGATTGTGAGCGTTGAAGATGTATGGCAACTCTCCCAATCCGGTTTTTTCAGAGTACCTCTTAACGTCGGTTCTGAGGGACATTGGCATGCTTCTGTGGCTCTACCAGGGGCAGGAAGGCCCCTGATCCCGGCGTGAGCAGCACAGCTACGGTGAGAGTCAAATTGGCGTCTCCAGTTACGTCTTACAATGTGGAATTTGAAGTCCATATAACCGGCTTTTGCGGCACACCTTACATTCGTTGAGATAAGTTATTCATTTCGGCTAAATCCCTTTTTGTCGAATTCGTCCGAGCTACTTTGAACCATGACCAATTATGCCGAGACGATAAAATTAATCATTCCGGCGTGCCCTGAACGGTCAATGCCAAAGATGGTGGTTGGGTTGGCAATCGAAACGGCTTCCCGGGTGTTTCTATCTCCAGGGAACCCTCGGAGGCGGCAACTTTAGTTTAGCAGCGCTTGAAGAAATCAAGGTACTGTCAATTTTTTTGTGTGAAATTCCTTTCAGCCAATTCCTTGAAGAAAGGCAGGTTCTTGGCACCTTTTCCTATAGGTTTTGATCTGCAGTAGACTTCCATCTTCAAACAGACAAATGCAAGAACAGTGTAGCAGGGCCTTTCTCCTGCAACGATCTCCATCGGTTTCGTTCTGCACTTGAATTCCTTGTTGAGTCCTTCGCGAATTCGTTTACCAATCGTCTTTTTGCGTCTCTCTGGAACAATACGAAAGCCTCTTTTCCGGGGACTGACCTGAACTCCGCAATTTCGAGGGAGGGCTGAATTTGTGGTTCTTTGGATGGCATGTGCCAGACCAAAGTGCAACTTTCCATTGTAGAACTGTCAACCTCACAACGCCAATCCGAACCGCGAATTTTCATCAATTTAACAGTGAAACCATCTTACCCAAACAGATCAACGGATCAGCCCAGGATCAGTGAAACTACTCGAACTGCATTGCTAATGGGGTTCAAACCCACCCAACACGTAGAAGCCCAAAACCAGAAAATAATGCACTCTTTGGAGGTATCGTGTCAGGTGTAAAATGACCCCCTTAGTAAGTGGATGATACGAGAAGAAGGGAGGTGATGATAACGCGAAAGCCTCTTTGTAAACGCTGAACTGAAACTGAGTGCTGAATAATTCGAAAATCAAGGAGGTGTATTATGCCTAGCCAAAAGAAGATTGTAGCCGTTGTTGTTCTTCTGTCCTGTTTGATTTTCAGTCCATCCATAGGATCGGCGGCAGACGAGATGTCCTGCACCGATCTCGCAGAGCAAATTCTGGCAGATCCGAACATCCTGTCAGCAACCTCGGTTATCTCGGGGACGACTAATCCTTATTGCCTGGTCAATCTGACGCAATATCAAGCCATTAACATCAGGGTGGGACTGCCGCTTAATGTTGTGGATGGCGGAACAGGCGGCATCCAGGGGGCGTGGAACGGCAAGGTCCAGAACAGTGGCGGCGGGGGGTTTGCCGGCAGCGTCGGCTCGGTAGCGAGCGCGGCTTCAAACAGGTATGTTATGTCCTCCTGCGACACTGGCCACAGCAGGGCCTGGTGCAATGAAATCAATCCCGACACCGGCGAGCCCAACAGCCTGCCCAACTGCGGATCGAGCGGCGCAGGATTCGTCATCGATGGAGATGGCAATTTGATCGATTGGCAGGTTACAGACTTCATCACCGACAGTATTTACGCGCAGGTGACATGGGCCCTCGACATCGCCGACCTCTATTACGGCAGGAAGCCGGACCGCAACTACTGGAGTAGCTGTTCAACCGGTGGGCGCCAGGGATTCGAGATGGCGCAGAAGTATGGCGATCTGTTCGACGGCCTCCTCGTCGGCGCACCGGCGATGAACTGGAACCGGTTCCAGACGGCTGAGCTGTGGCCCCCGGTCGTCGTGAGAAGCCTGGGGCTCCCTGGAACTCCCCCTACCCTTTCCACGGTCAAAAGCAACGCCGCGATCGCCGCAGCAGTCGCCGCCTGCTCCGAATACGGTGACGGGGTCCTCAACGAGCCGCGGAGGTGCAACTTCGATGCGCGCACGCTGATCTGCCCGGACGACGGGTCCAATCCTCCAAACTGCCTGACACCCGAGGAAGCGGACGCCATCAACATGATCTGGTATGGCCCGACCAACCCGCAAGGATACAGGCTCTGGGGCGGCCCCAGCATAGGGACGAGCTTCGGCACCATGCTTCCGGGTGGAAATCGTGCCTTCGGCTTTATGTATGACTATGAACGCTACTGGGTGCACCAGGATCCGGATTGGCCCTGGGAATCGCTCGCAGGTGAAGACTTCGAGGAAAAGTTTACCGAGGAATTCAGATTCCAAGACCAGAAGTTCCAGGAGACGGCCTCGACCGACAGCACCGACCTTCACAAGATCATAGACCGTGGCGCTAAGATCATCCACTATCACGGGATTTCCGATCCGCTGATCATCCCCTTCGGCTCCTACAACTATGTAAGTCGTGTCTTCGACCGCTACGGCGTGGCCGAGACGCAGACGTTCATGCGCTCGTTCTTCTTACCGAACCAAGGTCATTGCGGCACGGCCGGCATCTCATTTTTCGACGCCCTGGTAAACTGGGTCGAGAACGGCGTGGCGCCGGACTACTTCAACGGCAACGTGGGCTCCATGGCCAACCCCAGATATCGAAAGATCTGCAAGTACCCCGACGAAGCCGTGTACAACGGCGAAGGCCTGGATAACTATGACAACTTCACCTGCCAAGTGAATGAGACCGAGCCTGCGGACCTCTGGGAGCATAGCAATCTCGGTCCTATTGTCTTGTGCAAGGACGTTGAAGTATCTGCGTCGCCTACTGAATGCTCCGTAGCAACGGCATCGGTGGACAATGGGTCGTCCGATCGCTACGGCGATCCCATTGAACTCGTTCAGGATTCGACCGGGCCATTCTACCTTGGGTCCACGGTGGTCAAGCTGACAGGCACTGACTCGAGAAATGCTGTGAGCTCATGCGAGGCCACGGTGACGGTGGTCGACACGACTCCTCCGAGCATCTCAAGCGTTACGGCCTCCCCCGACGTTCTCTGGCCGCCGAACCACAAGATGGTTCCCGTGGCGGTGGATTTGTCGGTCACTGACGCGTGCGACGAAAATGCGGCCGACGGTTGCATGATCGTCTCGGTAGCGAGCAACGAGCCGATCGACGGGCCCGGTGATGGCAACACGGAACCCGATTACGAGATCACGGGTGATCTTACCCTCAATCTCCGTGCCGAGCGGTCAGGCACGAAGAACGGACGAATATACATGGTCACCGTGGCCTGTACGGATGCGTCGGGAAATAGCTCTAGCAATACGGTCGAAGTCACGGTGCCGCACGATCAGTCAAAGAAGTGATGGCCAAAGATGGATTATATGGTAAATATGGTACCAAGACCGTGACGAGTGGTAGCCGACGTACTGTTTTGGATAGCAATGAAATAACATAGGCAATGTCCACAGTATGTACTTTCGGAAGACAGAGCCATTTTCTGGCTCTGTCTTTCTATAATGACATCTTTCAGTTGTTGAAACGATAGAACCCGAAAACAAAATGCTATATGATACCGACATTTTCATTTTCTTTTTCCTGTCTAATTTTATTACACCGAAGGGCCATCAATAAATAAATCAACAAAAGAAGCAAAAATTGGTTCTTCGAGAGGGTCGTAAGCATAAACACCGGTGACAACTTGCCCCATTTTTTTGTCTTTATTTTCCAGTAATCACTTACTTTTTGTAAGACTTTAGCCAAAGTTTTACATGGATGCCCACGATCCGGGCCAAGAACAGGCCCCTGCAATACACATGGGGAGCGACGAGGAAGAGGCCATTGAGTTCATACGGGAGCACATTTCAATCCACGCTCCCGCATGGGGAGCGACCGACCCGCACGGGAGGACCCTTTTATGGCCGCTGTTTCAATCCACGCTCCCGCATGGGGAGCGACGGAACATGGGCCGGTAACGCCCTAGCAGTAAGGGTTTCAATCCACGCTCCCGCATGGGGAGCGACGTACGACGGCTAGCAACCAACAGGCGATTGCAACAGTTTCAATCCACGCTCCCGCATGGGGAGCGACTTGGAGGGGAAAGAGGATTTATATAATGAAATAGTTTCAATCCACGCTCCCGCATGGGGAGCGACCAACCCCCTAAATATATCCTGGTGCGCGGTGGAGTAGTTTCAATCCACGCTCCCGCATGGGGAGCGACTGCCGACAATAGAGAGTGACCATTTAAGATATCGTTTCAATCCACGCTCCCGCATGGGGAGCGACATGATGGAAAATACAAGGGGCAGAGGTATGGTCTGTTTCAATCCACGCTCCCGCATGGGGAGCGACTGACAGCCGTCAAGATATCCAGTCCGTTGCCCCGGTTTCAATCCACGCTCCCGCATGGGGAGCGACTCAAGGCCGGCCTCACGACCTAATTGCGTTTGACGTTTCAATCCACGCTCCCGCATGGGGAGCGACTTGACCTCGACACCCTTCACGCCGGCGGATTCCAGTTTCAATCCACGCTCCCGCATGGGGAGCGACACGCCGTAAAACATTTGCGGGAT
>JBMNCO010000210.1:0-18128 GCA_049366815.1 Desulfatiglandales bacterium
CGGGCCAGGTTTTTGCATCCGATGGAGGATGGACTGCGCATTGAGTTCTTGAGAACCGCTGCATTAACCATTGGTATGAATTTAGGCCTTTCCAATAACTGTGTGGAAATCATGCACCCTTTCTTACGTTCCGAAGCTCCCGGACTGGTCTTTTTTGCGATTTATCCATGGGGGAGTTCTGCCCCCTCCCCATTCTCGACTTTGTCGAGCTGGGGTTTCCCCCACGGATAAATCGCAAAAAGACGGCGTCCTCCCGCTAGTCACTTCAGAAAGGGTGCATGATTTCCTTTCGAATTTTTCAAAGGGCTAAAGTGTTACAACCATTGAAAGACAAGAGAAACCCTCATGAAAAGATTGCTGTTTGTCTGTACCGTGAACCGCTGGCGCAGCCCTATGGCCGAATATATTTTCCGAAATATACTGGATAAACGTGCCGATGACATTTATAAGAGAATTGAAATTTCATCCGCAGGGATTATCACCGACGAAGAAAAAGAAGAGCTCAAAAAGAAGGGCTTGGATTTACCCGATCCCGTTTTCGGGTATAGACCTCTCGCTTGCGTCATGCTCTATCTAATGAAACGGGGGATAGATTCGTCCGGACACAGGTCAAGAGCGTTGTCAGATCAAATCATGAATGACGCGGATCTGGTCATTCCCGTGGCCGATAAGCACAAAGATGCGGTTATAAAGACCTATCCGGGTAAGAGAGAAAAAGTCCTCAGCCTTGAGGAGCTTTCGAGACCGTTTAGACTCCCTGAGCTAACCGGTGAACCAGATGGGTTGATGCCCCCTGATAAATTCTGTATGCTCGAATGTGATCACTGGGAGATTACGGATCAGGCCATGTCAATGATTGAAGAAAGGCTGCACGAAGCTACAAATCGGATTCTGGCTTTCCTTGATGACTAATCCTGGGATTTCGGCGGGAATCCTGTCACGGGGTGCGCCACCATGACAAACTTACCGACTTTTGACGTACTTGTGGTTGGGGGCGGCCCCGGTGGGGCTGTGGCTGCGAAACGATGCGCGGAACAGGGATTGAACACACTGTTGGTCGAAAAAAAGCGGCTTCCACGCGACAAGGTGTGCTCCGGAATGGTTATGGGGATGTGGGCAAGGCAAATCATCCAAGAGGAATTCGGCCCCGTCCCCGACTTCGTGCTCACGACCCCTCCTGCCCTTTCGGGCCAGAGATTCTACGTCGGGAGGGCGCAGCCTCGAGATCTTAAATGGCCCACCATGCTTGCATGGAGAAGGGACCTGGATTTCTGGATGGTGCAAGGGGCGGTCAGTAGCGGTGTTGGATTGAGAGACGGCGTGCGCGTTGCCGCAATAAAGCCGGTTAAAGATGGGTGCCGGGTTGCCCTGCGAAAAAGGGGGGAGACCGAAACCTTGCATACACGGTTCGTCATTGGGGCCGACGGCGCCGCGTCCGGGGTTCGGAAATCCATGTTTCCTGAACTGAAAGTCCGTTATTCCCGGCCTATTCGGGAATGCTACCGGGGCGCACTGGATCTGGAAAAAAATCTTATCCACTGGTTTTTCCCAAAAAATTCTCCGCGGCCCCGCTTTAACGTAAACTTTAAAGACGATGTCTTCCTGATCGAGGGTGATGGACTTCGAATGCTCCACGATGAAATCGGCGAAACCCTTTCGCCTTATGGTTTCCATGCCGAAAATACACCTGAATGGAAAGACGGCTGCGTCATTGCACACTTGCATGACGATCTGATTTCGGGAAATTTCAAGCCCGCCAGGAGCAATGCGCTGCTGGTTGGGGATGCCGCCGGGCTCATTCTGCCCATCACCTTCGAAGGGATCGGTTCCGCGCTCAGAAGCGGAATCCTGGCGGCCCATGCTGTGATCGACCACTTTGACGATGGAACGAAGGTTGCTTCTTCATACCTCAAATCACTTGGTCCTATTGTTGATGTCATTCGGCGGCTTTGCATAGTTCAATCCAACCTGAAATCCGCACCACACGGAGATGCCGACTTTTTGGCCAGGTCCTTGGCAGACGCTTACCAAGAGACCTTGACCATTCAGGAAAGCCGGTCATAGCCTTTCAGGTTCCATTAACCCGGGCAAAATCAATAAATCCATATTGACGAGGCCACAAATATGTCATAAAAACATTTACTTTCCCAGTCAACCTGGATTGATTGAACAAGGATTCGGATAATGGAAGAAACAGGTCTTTTCCTCCGATTCGGCGTCGCACTCGTGATCGGGGTCCTCGTCGGCATGCAGCGCGAGTACGCATACGACACACCGGGAAAGGAACTGGCCACGGGTGCAAGGACCATGGCCATCATGGGGCTGCTCGGGTGCGCCGGCGCCTTCCTCTCTGATCTCATAAACTCCCCGTGGGTCCTGGCGGTGATCATCCTTGTTGTCGGGATATTTTTTTCCATCAACTATTTCATCGATGCTTCGAACGGAAACGCCGGGCTCACCACGGAAATTTCGGGGCTCATCACACTTCTTGCAGGAGCCCTGGCCTATTGGAACCAACTTGCCCTGGCAGTGGCCATCGGTGTCGCCACGGCGGTTCTTCTGTCCATCAAGCCAGAGATGCACCGGTTCATAGAGCGCTTGACCAGGGAAGACATTTACGCCACCATGAAGTTCGCCGTCGTCACGGCGATCGTTTTGCCCGTCCTTCCCAACCAGGTTTTCGGCCCCGAACCATTTGACATCTTCAATCCCTACAAGATCTGGCTCCTCGTCGTCCTCATTTCCGGTATCAGTTTCATCGGATATATCCTGATCAAGGTTGTCGGCGCCCGGAAGGGGATCGGGCTTACGGGGCTTCTGGGGGGGCTCGCCTCGAGTACGGCCGTCACCCTCAGTTTTACCCAAAAAAGCAAGACCGAGGAGGAATTTTCAAAAGCCTTCGCCCATGCCATCATCGTGGCCTGGACCGTCATGTTTTCCCGGGTTGTCGTGGAAGTGGCGGTGATCAATCCCCCCTTGGCACGACAACTTTTAGTCCCTGTGATGATTCCTGTCGGCGCAGGCCTGGCCTATTGCGTTTATCTCTATTATACCCAGAAGACTGATACAGGAACGGATGTGACGTTTCACAACCCCTTTGAACTCGGACCTGCCGTGACCTTCGGTTTCGTTTTCGTCATCATCCTGTTTCTCTCAAAGGCCGCCCATGTGTACCTGGGGAACACGGGGATCTATCTTTCAAGCATTATCGCCGGTCTGGCGGATGTCGACGCCATCGCACTTTCGGTTGCGGACCTCAGCCGCGGGCAGACCGGCCCCGCTCTTAAAACCTCCGTCCAGGCGGTCCTTCTCGCCGCCGTTTCAAACACCTTTCTCAAAGGTTGTCTCGTCCTGTTCATGGGGGCACCGGGCCTCCGTCGGGCCATCTTGCCAGGCTTTCTTCTCATGCTCATGACAGGAGTCGCCGCCTTGATGCTCTAAAAATCCCATTAAAACGGCATTCTTGATCAGGGTTTGGGAGACAGATACCGCCCCAAACATCCTGTATATGCTCAAAAAAATGCCACCCCTGAATAGCGTTAGGCATCATATATGTTATTGCCATTATATGTATATAATGATATATATTGTTTGTTCGATTTTGGGAAGAGAATCAGGCATCTGCCGGATCGCCCGGGCATCCAGAAAGGAACCAAGATGATGACTCTTACGAAAGCCCGTCTCATACAGGCCGTTGTAGAACGGACTGGAACCGTGAAGAAGGAGGCCATAGAGACGGTCGGAGCACTGTTTGAGACGATCAAGTCCACCCTGGAAAATGGTGAAGATGTCATGATATCGAGGTTCGGCAAATTCTCTGTCAAAGAGAAAAAACAACGCCGAGGAAGGAATCCCGCCACGGGGAATGATTTGATGCTGTATGCAGGGAGAGTCGTAACCTTCAGTTGCTCCGCGGTGTTGAAGGACAAGTTGAATTCTCGATAGGAAAATAAATACCACCAGTGAACTGATGGTATTCATTTAAAATCATCTCTATCATAGTGCTTCTCCGCCTCTCAAGATAAGCGCCATATACAGAATTTGATGCGTTTTGTCGTTATGTTATTTTGTGGGCCATTTTCTTTTTTCCCCACCCTAACCAATCGAACCCAGGCCAGATATGATGCCAAGAAGAAGGAAAACCCCTGCACAATCGCTTGGAGGTTGGGTAGGATATGCAGGGGTTTCCTTAACTGAGTAGAGAGAGTTATGTCAACATTGATATATTACGTTCCATTGGATGTCAATCAAAAAATCATCATTCTCATTCTCACCCACCTCCTTTTTCTTATGAGGGGGCACCGTGATCGAGTCCTTAAATGTAGTTTGCCATAAGGATTCCTGACCGCGTCAAAATATGAAACCCTCCCAATTTAGAAGACAGTCCCTCCTGCCGGTGTTCCCAATTATTGTTCCTGACCTCGACCGAACCTTCATAACTTATTGTTTTTTATAGTAACCTCGTATGAATTCAGCCCTTTCCAATGACTGTTTGGAAATCATGCTCCCTTTCTGAAGTGACTAGCGGGAGCTTCGGAACGTAAGAAAGGGTGCATGATTTCCCTTCAAATTTTTCAAAGGGCTAAAGTTTTACGTAACCTCTAATATTTGGTTACCTTCGCGATCTGGGAAAAATAATCGCCATCCGGTCTGAATGATGTAAATCTTGACTTATGTCCAGATTTACTTATATAAAAGATTTCAATCCCTATCGAATTAGTCTTTTTACAAAATCCTAAACCAAGTATCACGATTGTAAAACATGGGTGATCGGCGGACCCAAGGGCGGCCCATAGGGGGCCTTTAGAAATTACGCTTAAATATGGAGGTGTCATATGAAAACACGTGTTATAGGGAAATACCTTTTAATGGTCTTGATTATCCTGGCCTTTTACTCCCAGGCCGGGGCCTGGGAGACTTGTACGGCTGTTTACGGAAGCGGGGACAAACGCTTCAGTCTCGCCACCGGCTCTCCGGGAGAACTGGCTCTTCTGGAGGTCTTGACCGATGCCTTTAACAAAAAACACGAGACGACTCTTTGCTGGGTAAAGGCAGGGTCCGGGGCAAGCCTCAAACTGCTCAAGGAGAAAAAGGTCGATATGGTGATGGTCCATGCGCCCGCGGCGGAGAAACAGGCTGTTTCAGATGGTTGGGCCATAAAGCGCACGCTCATAGGTTCAAACGAATTCTACATCGTCGGCCCCAGGGAGGACCCGGCGGGCATTTCCCAGGCCGAGACGGCCCATGACGCCTATGCCAAAATAGCCCGGGCCCAGGCGAAATTCTTCTCCCGGGGTGACAACTCGGGAACACACAAGAAGGAAATGGCGATTTGGGAAAAGGCCGGCGTGAGCCCGTCAGGCGACTGGTACAGTGTGACCAAGACCTTCATGATGGCGACACTGAAAATGGCCGACACAGAGAAAGGGTATTTCATGACTGACAGCAGCACATGGGTTGCTGCCAAGAAAGAGATCAAGAATCTCGCGATCCTTTTTCGCGGCGATGTATTCCTTGTTAATACCTACCATGCCCTTTGCCAACCTGAAGGCGCAACACCCGGCCAGGAGTTTGCATCCAGATTCATCGATTTCGTCTCTACGGAAGAAGGGCAGAACATCATCCGAAATTACGGGGCCGATCTTTACGGCGAGGGTCTGTACAACGATGCTGAATATGCAAAAAAATACGAATACTGATGCCTGAAACGTGACCTTGAGGGATGGCCGCGTCATCCTTCGAGGTCAGGGCGGCATATCGACCACTATGATTGCCCTATAAATCCGCCCTCAGAAAACATCGCTTGTCCTTTGAGATCCTTCAATTAGTCCTTGCTTTATCTATTGCAAAATATACATTCCTTATCCTCCAGGACAGAATCAGCCTCCTTTGCTGAGATGCATGGGCGGTCCCACTGCATTGTTTGCTCGAATGGTTGTTCTTTATACCGAACAAATACAGCTCATATTCGACACTTGCAAATAATTTTACGACATTATATATAATAACACCTTGAATTTGAATGCTTTTAAGTTGACATCCTGGATCTTTACATATACCATTTCGTTCACTATAACAAACACATGCTTCTCCGATTCCCCTGAAAACACAAATGATACCCTGGGACTTATGCACATGGAAAAGGCAAGCCTGCATAACCAAGTGGGATTTTTTTAAATTTTGTTATATCTTTATTGACATATATTAGCTGTTAATATTTTATGGAGTTTTCCTTGTCAATGCCAAGGAGCTAATGGATATGGGCTTACCCGGTAAAATTGGTCATTTGAACTATACAGAACGAAAAAGGCTTTAATGATACGCGAAAGGAGTCGACGGATATGCTTATCCCACATTTCAATTATCATGTACCGGACACTCTGCGTGAAGCATGCAGGATGAAAGCGGAGTTAAGGGAAAACGCCTGCATAATCGCAGGAGGAACTGATGTCGTCGTAAACCTGAAGAAGGGTTTGATTTCACAGAAAAACTTGATTTCGCTCAAGATGCTGGATCAATTGAGGCTAATGAGGGCCGATTCGAGCAGGGGTTGCACGGTAATCGGTGCCTGCACATCAGCTTCCGGGCTTTTGGGTGGACATATCGCCGCTCAATTCAGTGCTCTTGCTGCGTGCGCCGAATCCCTAGGTTCTCCCTTGATCAGGAATAGGGCTACGATCGGAGGTAACCTGGTAACGGCGCGCCCGGCCGCTGATCTTCCTCCCTCTCTCATGGCTTACGGTGCAAGAGTCGTCCTAAGCAGCATGGAAGGGGAAAGGGAAGTATCTTTAGACGAGTTTTTTGTAGGTCCCGGCAAGACGATCCTGCGTGATGATGAAATTCTCACCCAAGTCATTTTGGATAAGCTGCCACCCTACTCGGGCGGTGGATACCTTAAACTCGGACTCCGAAAAGCCCTCGAGATCGGCCTGGTCAATGTGGCCGCATATCTCGCTTTGGAAAGGCCCCATGGCCCTATTTCGGAAGCAAGGATTGTCCTTGGCGCAGTAGCTCCCACTCCAAGAAGAGCGGTGAGGGCGGAGAAACATCTTATAGGGAAAAGGCCGGCAGAGTTATTGTTTGTCGAGACAGGCCACCTGGCCGCAGAGGAAAGCGAACCTATTGATGATTTCAGGGGCTCAGCCGCATACCGGAAAGAGATGGTTAAGGTCCTGACGGAAAGGGCGCTTCAGAAGGCCCTCCACGAGGCGACAAACAAACATTAAATGAGAAAGGGAGAGAAGATGAAAAAAATAATCTGCTTAACCATCAACCAAAAAAAATATGAGCTCGCGGTGGAACCGAACATGACGCTACTCGATCTACTTCGTGATGAACTACACCTTAAAGGGGCTAAAAATGGATGCGGCCATGGTGAGTGCGGTGCCTGCACCGTGCTATTGGACGGCCGACCGGTAAGCTCTTGTATCTTGCTGGCCGTCGAGGCGGACGGCCAAGAAATATTGACAATAGAAGGCCTTGAAAACGAAAAAGGTCTTCACCCGATCCAGCAGGCCTTCGTCGAAAAGGGTGCCATCCAGTGCGGATTTTGCACCTCCGGCATGATCCTCGCGGCCAAAAGCCTGCTTGATGAAGATCCCAGGCCCGGCGAGTCAGAAATCCGAAAGGCCATCTCAGGAAATCTGTGCCGATGTACGGGTTACCAAAAAATCGTCGAAGCCATTCAGTCGGTTACAGGAGAAGGCCGGACCCCAAAAATGTCCGAATAGGTCTGTATGTTCAAGACATCCTGTTTAAAGACTTCGAGGCGTTAAGCCCCTAAAGGCCGAAACAGGGGCAGACCGAAACAAAAAGAAATGAGGAGGAAATTTCCGATGCAACAATATTATACAATCAACAGTCGGGTCCCCCGAATCGATGCACCTGATAAGGCCACAGGACGCGCCAAGTTCATTGACGACGTCGATATGCCGGGCCAGCTCTATGGGGCGCTGCTTCAGAGCCCGTTTGCCCATGCCAGGATCACACATATAGACACATCCAAGGCAACAAGGCTCCCAGGTGTCAAGGCCATCGTAACGTCAGAGGACGCCGGTCTCGTAAAATACGGGGTCAGCCCCGCCCGATACGATGAAACCCTTTTTTGTCATGATAAGGTGAGATATGTGGGAGATGAGATCGCCGCCGTAGCGGCCACAGACCTGGAAACCGCTATGGAGGCGGCGTCTCTTATCCGCGTTGAATATGAAGAACTCCCAATCCTGCTCTCCGTGGAAGAGGCCATGGCTGAAGGGGCGCCGCTGATCCACGATGAATTTCCACGAAATATCTGCGCAGAGGTCCACCAGGAGTTCGGAGATGTTGACAAGGCACTCGCCGAGTGTGACTTGGTCCGGTCGGACACCTTTGAGAGCAAGATGCAGGACTGTGCAGCCATTGAGCCTCACGGTTGCATTGCGGATTATGACCGTCATGGGTATTTGACCCTCTATTCTTCCACTCAGGTTCCCCATTATGTCCAGAGGACCTTGGCGATGGTCCTTCGGGTTCCGATAGGCAAGGTGCGCGTGGTCAAATTTTATACAGGCGGAGGATTCGGGGCAAAGGCGGCGGCTAATTCTATGGAGATGAGCGCCTGTCTGCTTTCCATGAAGACGGGAAGGCCGGTTAAAATGAACCTTACCCGAGAACAGGTTTTTCTTTACTCAAGAAGCAGGCACAAGTTCATTCATTCTCTGACGACCGGGGCCAAAGAGGATGGAACCATCGTGGCCCTCAAACACAGATGCCATTTGGAGGGAGGCGCCTATTCGAGTTTTGGTATCGCGACCATTTATTACGCCGGTTCTCTGCTGGGAGGGCCCTACAAAATTCAGCACATGAAATACGACGGCTACCGGATATACACAAACAAACCGGCCTGTGGTGCCCAAAGGGGCCATGGGGGAGTCATCGCGCGGGGGGCCTGGGAGCAACAATTGGACGTCATCGCTGAAGAGTTTGGAATGGATCCTGTTGATTTGCGACTCAAGAATATGATGAACAACGGCGATACCTCCTGTAATGATCTCTATATGAGCAGTTTCGGCATGCGGGAATGCCTTGAATCGGTTAGGGACCAATCCGGCTGGGAAAAGAAGAAGGGCACCTTGCCCAAGGGGAAGGGGATCGGGATGGCCTGCGGTTTTTTTGTATCCGGCGCAGGTTTTCCCATTTATCGATCACCCACCTACCATTGTACAGCGAGCATAAAGCTCAGCGAAGATGGCGGTACCGCGCACCTGTACACCGCCTCGGCAGAGATCGGTCAGGGATCGGATACGACCTTTGCCATGATCGCGGCCGAGACATTGGGGGTTCCCCTCGATTGCATAAAGATATCCTCAGGCGATACGGACTTCGGTATCGATCTTGGGGCCTATTCGAGCAGGCAAACCCTCATGACGGGTCGAGCGGTTCAGTATGCGGCGGAGGATGCAAAGAGGCAGGTGCTCGAGGTCCTGGCCGAAGAGTTAAAGATAGCGATCGATTGGATGGATATCAAAGACGGCTTTGTTGTGTTTAATAAACCGGGCGTCAATTTCAGGATGATCCGCAGGCGCTTTGTCAAGGATCACAGGGGATGGACCCACCTGTCCCAGGACGATGACCGATTGACATTTTCCGAGGCGGCCCGCTTGGCCTATATGGTCAAGGGAACCATAATCGGCAAAGGGAAGTACAGGCCCCGATATCTGGGGGGTACGTACAAGGGAGCTGCCGTAGGAACGTCCCCGGCCTACGGGTGCTCCGCCCAGGTTGTGGAAGTCAGCGTGGATATGGAAACCGGACATATCACAGTGGACAGGATGACGGATGCCCACGATTGCGGATTTGCCATTAATAAGACATCAGTCGAAGGCCAAATGCAGGGATCTCTGCTCATGGGATTGGGCGAGGCCCTATTTGAGGAGGTAAAATTTGACGAAGAAGGAAGGATACTCAACCCAAATTTTGCTGAATATAAGATCCCGACAGCCCTGGATATGCCCAATGTGACACCCATCATCGTGGAAAGTGTTGAACCCTATGGCCCCTATGGTGCAAAGGAGGTTGGTGAAGGGGCCATAATGCCGACTATTCCAGCCATCCTCAACGCCGTCTACGACGCTACCGGGATTCGCTTCCACGAACTGCCGCTTACACCGGAGCGGGTTTACCGGGCTCTCCAGAAGATGAGACGTAATGCCATAACAACGTCTTCGGTGCCTAAGTAGCCGTCACCGTTACACCCTTTGCCTGGTTTCGCCCCGCTGGATGGAGAGCTGGATGGGCCCTGCGTGGAGAAGTGGTGTAGTACGATATCATTGGAAATTTATCCTGCAGAGGTTTATATTCATTGTGTTGCATGAAATTCTATCGCTACTTTACGAAAAATTTCAGATGCTGAGTCTCCATGGTAGATAAAAAGACCCAGGGAAAGATTGGGCCGGGAACTTCAAGGGATCGCATCAAAATCGGTGGATCGGATCCTGGGGACAGAGGCCCTCGGCGTTCCCTCCGACACAGAGAGGTTTGTCGTTTTAGTTCGTGTCCATCCAGAAATAGATGATTTCTGGATGTAGCGGTCTGCTATCGGCATTCAGCGCTCAGCCTAATACATTATTTTTGAATGGCTTTTGCTGATAGCCAATCGCTGAGGGCTGTTAGCGCGGATCGGGGAAGGCTCATTTCCGGATGAGCACTAGCTCGTCTTTTCACACAAGACGATGGAGTAAATTGTCAATATCCTCTGAAGCACGGGCGAACATGTTTTTGTCGAACAATTGAATCAGACGGCCCGGGAAGACATTTTCCGTGCAGTCAGGGTCCTTATCCATGAAGAGTTCAGCCTTTGTAGGATCACGCAAATCTCGAAAGGAAACGGATGCCCCCTCATTACCGTTTTGACCGCATGGAACTGGCAGGATCCCTGGGGGACCTTGGGACGCTTCTGCCTATGGCCATCGGCATGATCCTTGTCAATGGTCTCACTCCTTTGGGGCTTTTCTTTTCAATCGGGCTCTATTACATCCTCTCAGGCCTATTTTTTCGTATCACGGTGCCTGTACAGCCCATGAAGGTCATTGGGGCCTATGCCATTGCAACGGCTATGACTGCAGACCAGGTTTTGGCATCGGGGGCTATCCTGGCCCTGATCTTTTTGCTCATCGGGCTCACCGGTGCCATGACATTTATCGGCAGACTCATTCCCAAGTCGGTCGTCAGGGGCGTTCAACTTTCAACGGGCATCCTCCTGACGGCGGAAGGGATCAAGTTCATGATCGGGACATCCACACTGCAGGCCCTCCGGCAGTCTGCGGAACCCTATCTTTCCGTCCAGACCCTCGGGCCGTTCCCGATAGGGATCGTGATAGGCATTGCTGGCGGCCTCTTGAGCCTGTATTTGCTGGAGAACCGGCAGGTTCCCGCGGGCCTTCTGATTGTAGTCGGCGGCGCCCTCCTCGGCATCTTCTTGGGTAACCACGAGGGATTCAGTGCTCTGCGCCCGGGCCTCAACATCCCTGCTATCCTGCCCTTCGGCATACCGGCACCCGTTGACTTCACCTTTGCCCTTTTCGCGCTGGTGCTGCCGCAGGTCCCCATGACCCTGGGAAATGCCGTGATTGCCTATGCAGACCTCTCACGGGACTATTTCGGAAAACAGTCCAAAAGGGTGACCTACCGTGCTGCCTGTATCAGCATCGGTCTGGCCAATATCCTCAGCTTTCTGGTAGGCGGGATGCCCCTTTGTCACGGGGCCGGCGGTCTGGCGGCCCATTATCGGTTCGGTGCCCGCACTGCAGGGTCCAACATCATGATCGGCGGCCTTTTCCTTGTCCTGGCCGTTGTCCTCGGGAATCACGCCCTGGCCATGGTCAACCTCATCCCCATGGCCGTTCTGGGGGTATTGCTCTTTTTTGCCGGTATTCAGCTCGCCTTGACCATCATGGACGTGAGGGAAAGGAAGGAACTTTTCGTGATTGTGATGATGCTGGGGATCACCCTGACCTCAAATCTCGCGGTGGGCTTTATCACGGGAATCGGTGTTGCCTGCGCCCTCAGATCGAAAAAGCTGGAGGTGTAGCGATCTCCTGCCGAACGGGAGGCTGTTTGTCAAACTGACGTCGGGCGAAGACAAAGTTATGGAGGTTCTCGACATGTTTTTCCATACGCTCAATCCACACAGCCTCAGGACATCCTGACCCTCGCTCGCGATTTCATACATACGTTTTGCCGGACCGGCCCCCTCCGCTTCCCAATTTGAACAGACCAATCCAAATTGCAAACAAAAGAATCGACCTTACCATTTCATTGATTTCAACTTCTAAGGTTTGATTTTTTTGAAGTCAGCAGCACATTCGGTTTAAAATGATATCCATATTCCCTTCCAATCCATAAACCTTCTCCTGGAAGAACGATCATGGAGACCCACCTCAAAATGTGCATACATGACTCCTGACGGGGCGCTGAAGTTCCGTTGGGAGCCTAATTTTTCAGACCAATCAGATCACCTTAATAAAATTCTCGTATTTGTCCCCCGGGTTTCTTTATTGAAAACCCGTAGGGAGAAGACAGGAGGGGCATCATGAACCGATTATCAACGCTTGTGATCGTAGCTGTTGCAGGGCTGCTGGTTACCTCTTCTGCAGTGTTTGCCGGACCGGCAGGCCCACCTGGAGGATTAGATGTTAATGTTGTGGGCCCGCTCCCTTTACAGGTGGAGGGCGACGTTAATGCCAACGTGTCTGGTACAGTGGAAGTGAGCAATTCACCTAACGTCTCTATTGTGAACACTCAATCGGATCCCGTTCCCATACACAACAGTAATAAACCGGGTAGTGTACCCTACGAGGTATCATTCGAATTCTGTTTAACATCAGGTCGCTGCTATCTATTCGAAGGATACAGCTTCACCCCGTGTGCCGATCCATATTTTTCCGGGGCCACACTTATGTTTGATCTCCCTGCCGTTCCATCAAATAAAAGACTCATTATCAAGAGAGTTTCAGGACTATTGCCGGCAGATCATCCTGAAAATGCATATGTAGCCTTACAAGGTCAGCGCATTGTCAGCCTACAACATTTAAAGTGGTTATATGCAGGCCCATTTTTCCTGATGGTTTCCGGTCTGTATGGCTTTGATAGCGGAGATATGTTTATAACATACGGTCCTGAAGAAACGCCGCATATAAATATTAGGGCGCCTGCCCCCAGCAATTATAATTGTAATATGGCGATTTCCGGCTATTTAATTGATGTAAATTGAATAAAAAGGAGTGGTCGCAGAAATGGAACCGATTGCTCAACGTCTTTAAAATTGGTCAATATTTATCCCGCTATTGGAGATGAACTCTCACATTAGTTGTAACCCTTAAATTGACGTCTCTTTCTTGAGAAAGGCATGGTTAAGTCAAACCCTCTGCCTTTCTTGCTGAGAAAACGCAAGCGCACAGGAACCCACCCGGCAAGGCATGTTTTTCATGGGATATGATGGGATTTTTTCAACGACCGCCCGCCGGTGCACCTCTCGTTCTTTGCCGTTCATGGTATTCGCTCCTGTAGTGTTCCGGGGAGATCCCCTTTCTTACAGGAGCGACATTATCATGGGATGTTACGAGCTAAAAGGTGGGTTGGTCTGACGGTTACCAGAGAAAGAAATCTGATCGAGTAGGAATTTATGACAAAACAGAACGCGCTAAAGATAGTTAACCCCCTGTTGGGCCTGCTTATAATCAATCAAACATTTATGGGAATGTTTCATCTGTATCTTTCTAACCTTGCTTATACGATACTGCACGAGTGGGGCGGATTCGTTTTGTCAGCTATGGTTATCGTGCACGTCGTGCTTAATTGGAGTTGGATCAAAACGCAATTCCGGCAGCACCGGAGATCTCGCAAAATTGAAAACTGAAATGTAATGGCATCTGCGATCACTGATCTTGCTTTTTCTGCAGGGTATAACCGGTAAACAGGATAGAAAAGCAAACAATGCGAAGTGGAGGTGGATCATGAAAAGGTGGATGGTTCTGATTGTGTGTACTGTATTAATTTGTGCGGGCTGCGGTCGCCAGGAGGTAATGGTGGAGTCCGGAACATACGAAGGGTCCATTCTGAAGGTCAATCCCGATGAAACCGAAATCTACGTCTCCCTTGATGAGAAGCGCGTGCTCGAGCTCTATTTGTCGGAGAAGACAACGGTATCGCTCGGAGAGCGAAAGACCACGTTCGATGCTTTGGAGAAGGGACAGTCAGTCCGCGTAGAAGTCGAACGAACCGATGAGGGAATGGTTCCGCTGAGTGTTACCATCATGAAATAACTCACGCTCCCGTGGCAACGATCGAGCCATGTAAGGCAGGAACTAGCGTGACTGCGCCGTTGCCGCTCCGGTCAAAATCATGGAGAAATCCCGGCGCAAGCGCAATGGCGGTATATGGTATGCCATTGATGATGCTGCGGGATTTCTTGTTGGTGTGTCCAAAAATCCATTTACCGAAAGGAGGGCTAAAAAGGAAGACCTACTATTCCGAAAAACTGAAAAGAAAGGTGACCACCCCGGATTATGATGACGACACCGAGCAGATACTTGAGGACCGATATGCTGATCGGTATCCGCTCAGGCAAGCTTGGAAATATGTTATAGGGGATATTATTGCCGACATTGGATTGTGAAATGAAGAAATAGAAAAGGCAGGGCCGTAAAACCCCGCCTTCAATCATTGCTTCCTAAAATGCCGATACATTTTCCGCACGCGCATCCTAGAAGCCTTTGTTCAACTGCCAGCACAGAATCCTTTTATTAGTATAATCTTTGGAGGTTTTTGGCCATCTCATGGTTTATTTATTCTGTGTTGAATCTGGTGGCAATCGAATGTTCACACTATAAGGCTCATTTCTGGAAAGTCAATGATGGCACAGTTGATTTCCAAGGCGGAATGGGTTGGATGTCCTGCACGGTGACAAAACAACCTGTATCCTCATTCGACTAACCCCTGCCCGGTTCAGACTCAACACCCACCCTTCTTCCCGCCTTTCTTGGGGCCATCACCCTTGCCAGTCCCACGGCCTTTACCCTTTCCGGTGCCACCGCCTTTCCCCTCACCACGACCATCACGGGGTCCGCCGCCTTTTGGCCCTTTACCGTCTCTGTTAGGCATAAGTTTCACCTCCTTTCATCTCTTATTTGATAGTCAAGGGGCACTTGCTTTTTCGTATTTTCACTATACGGATTCGGCCTTATGTCAAAGATATGATGTCACTGGTCGATCCCTTTGTCTTCAAATGGTTGGCAATTACCCGTGTTACCAAGCACGCCTAAAGATCGACGCCCTGATCCCCTATTTTTTGATACGCCTTTTCTTCATCAATTTCAACCCGCTATAGAATACAACAAATTTCTGATAAAAGAACTAGCGCTTTCCACATACCTTCTTGAGCCGAAATTTCTTCTCCAGACGTATGGAAACACCATCGCCCTCAGCGCCCACATCGTCCAAACTCTTAACATCAATATAAATTTTCGTGGACAACTGTCCCAGTTCGGTTCCAGCTTCATCGTGGCAGACCTTGAGACAGGACACCGGAGGAGACAAAAAAGGGTTCGATGCATTCCACAAACAAAGCTTTCGAGAGATATTTTCAGATAGAGATGGAAGATGCGAGGGACATCTATCGAGACACGGGGGGATACGGTATCAAGCGCCTGCTGACCCATAACCTGGATGATTTTAAAAGTTATGTGACAAGTACCAGCCAGGACATCGTTTACCCAAAAATGCCGAGACATCGTTTACCTTTAGACTTGGGTAAACGATGTCTTGGCATTTACCACCTAGCCGTCAGGAGATGGAAGAGTATGTGCGTTTTGCCTTGGAGATGCGGCGCAGGGTCAAGGAACAGCTGAAACGAATGGGTGGTATTGAGTATGCCAAGGTCAATTTCTCCTATATTGATAAAAAGACAGGGGAGGGATTTTTTGTAGGCTGTCCCGAATTGGGCAACATCCAGCTCATTCCAGACATACCTGTACCGCCAGGGGATATCTTTACCATCTGCTATGATCCGGCAGAATCGCGCTACTCCTAATATTGCATCCAAATTAATACAACTTTTGGTTCGAGTAAATTCAATCTGGTCGGGACTTCATCGAAAAACATCCGTGAATCTGCTCGAATGGCTTATGATTTCCTGAAGGCCAACGCCCGGAAAATCGGTATTGACCGGGATCTGTCAAGTTATAACGTAAATATTCAAGTCATCAGCCTCATGCAGGGAAAGGATGCCCAGGATCTTGGGGTTGCTTTTTTCGTCGGTCAGTTTCCGCCGTTTTATCCCGAACCGCAGCAGCCGGTCTTGTTGTATTGGGAGAAATGAGCCTCCACGGTGTTTTAAGTCATGTCGAGGGTTTGGGAGACAAACTGCGGGTTGCCATGGATTCAGGGGCAAGAAGGGTCATGATCCCCACGGCAAATCGCAAGGACTTCGTTACACTGCCCGATGAGGTAATCGATAAAATGCAAATTGAATTTTACAGCGATCCTGCTCAAGCAGCCTTTAAGGCCCTGGCAGAGGGATAGAGCTTCCTCAAAAAATAAGGGAATCAATCCCGCCAAGGAACAGGCTGAAAATCCATTGTAGTGGTTTCTCTGAGTCAGTGTGAGGCAGAGAGTGCCACTCCATAATCCGGAAAGAGGTCTCGTGATCATTTCGGCGTTTTCATCATCATGAAGGTTCCTTCTGGTCGCGTGACCACCTAATCTGAAATTCGACTTCCTCCTCTGACGATCCTCGTTCATGCTCAATGTTAATAATGGCGTTAGGCGGTATTGAGATTCGTTCACCTGCCACCTGAATCCGAAATTGCTTTCCCTGCTCAATGCAATCAGCTAGTCGACGGAGCTTGGCGACGAACTGTCTCGCAGAATAAACCTTTTCAATGTCCCGTTTCGATTTCTGTTTTCTTTGCGCCATTTTTCTACCTCCTTTGGTTCTGAATACATCTCAAATCCATCAAAATCAACTCAAAACAATGGAAATGAACGTAAACAAAACAAAAATATGGGGAATCAGGAATCCTCACCGCGCGCAATAAAGGTCTTTCCATACGTATGGAAATGGACTTCAATTATATAATATCGACCTGAATCATCTCCTACTTAAATCACCTCCCCAACAATTCCAGACCATACAAGCAGGAATTATCTAACTGTGTATTGGTAGAGGGCTACGAATATTTGCGCCCTCACAAAATATTCCACAGGAGGTCTTTCACACATTGAGAAAATCGATATCGTGGAAACACAGCACAGGAGATTTACTGAAAAGGATGTCGAATTGATTCGGGAGATCAAGGAATACCGGCAAAAGGGGTTCACCTTGGGGGCGGCAGTTGAAAATGCCATGAAGAATTTTACGGCAGACTAAAACACTAAAACAAAAGGGGCGGAGGTAGAAGCCCGCCCCTTAGAAATTCAGTGAAAATCATGAAAATTATTTACCTTAACAAACACTACCTCACGTTCAAGTGGGCAGTGTCAAAAGAGTGGAAAGACAAAAATGATCTTTACCAATCGATCCAATACAAGATTGGGATCCTCACAGAGGAATACGCTTTATCGGAGCGTGATATCGTGGACCACCTCTTTGCGGATTATTGGGAGCGCGGTCATTATCGGAGGCAGCCGAATTATCCGGGATCAATTGCGAGGCCTTTGGACGGCAATTGGATCGGCATCGAGTAGAGTTCATGAACTGTATGGCCGTACTGGATCAATGATCTGGATCTTATAATGATCGGATATTTCTTCAGCCACAAGATCCAATACTTTATTTTCCGGGCTTCATGGATCTGGCTCAAGTAATCTCAAACAACTTTGATCATAAAGTCGATATGGGGTGAGTAATATAATCTAATATCGTCACCCCCCCCAGATATAGTAATAGCCCGTAGGAAACACTTTCCGGACAAAAAAAATGCATTTTTTTGAAATTTTTTCGTTTTTTGGTTGGCTTCCACCGATAAAAGCCCGGAAATGTAGCATTTCGGACAATGTTGCCGAGATTGAATTGTGAAAGGCGGCGGTATCAGTGGATTACATCATCACGCTGGGGGAAGACATGATTTCTCCCAGCCCTCTTCGCCTCATAG
>JBMNCO010000211.1:0-1887 GCA_049366815.1 Desulfatiglandales bacterium
GGCCTTTCCGCGGGTTGTGGCATGAAGCACCGTGCATTTTTTCTTGACGCCGTAACAAGGTGAATACCAGCCATGAACCGGACTCTCCTCGCCACAGGAAGTTCCGAATTGACCACCGTCGATCAATCGCAAATAGACGGCCGATTGCCCCCTGGCAATTTCCCACCAACCACCCTCCTCGTCGATCTTTGCGTCCGGATGGATATGGAAGTTGATTTCGAACTTATGTTCCCTCAGCCCGCTGAAGCCGTCTTTAATCAGAAAATGACGCCCATTGAAAAAGAGTACGGCCCTTGAATGGATGACCTTTCCGGGAAGCCTTTCATAGCCGTTATGTCGCGCCTTCAGGAAATAGCCCTGCGGCGTGTCTCTGTTTTCCACCAGGACAGAATTGAAGGGACTTGACCAGATAAATCCCGTTTCTTGAACAGCCTGATCCTGATCGTCAAGGGTCACGGTATTATGCGCCCTGGTCCCCTTGAAATAATGTCTGAACAGCGGTTCACCGTTGTATCTGAAGGTCCCGGGATCGACCAGGAATTCTTTTCCTTCATATTGAAGTGTTATGGAAAGGGCATCGGCATGCCCGTGGTTGTAAAGGGGGGGCATGCCTAAAGGACCATGATCAAAGGTCATCACAATGCCTTCATCTCCCCTGATCAGGCTGACTCCGCTTTGCTCAAAGGTCATCACCCCATTGATATTGTGTCTATTTTCAGGCTCGTATCGACAAGGATAAACCCCCGGCGCGACGGCCCAGCCGTCATCGCTGTCCCCGATGGAGAGAGGCATTTTCCCCTCGGTCTGGAAATGGGACAAAAAGGTCTCGCCCCTCTTGAGTCGTGTCTTCCAGCCACTGCATTCAGCCAGTCTGTTCTTTTCCAGGAAATCGACAGCAAGCCAATAGAGGTCAAGGACAAACCGGTGATAACTCACGGACTGCTCGCTCGGTCCGCCGTCCTCCAGGATCTGGTGATACAGTTCCCGATCCAGGAGCATACGCCCTCTTTCGAGCCACGCCTTTCCTTCAGGCGTTTCACGAAAGACCGCGCCTGCGAATATCAGCCCTACGCATTCGCACACCGTGTGGTTCCCAAGGGATGCATAAAGGGAAAGTCGCCTTGCCACCCACCACCCGTGCCTGTAGATGGCGGCCAGAACCCGGTCCCGATCTTCATCCATTGAATGGCCATTTGCCATCAGGGCATACACGAAGACGGGGATCCTCAGCCCGCACTCCATGGGGGAGAGATAATGAGGCCCCTTTAAAAAGGGGTTTTTTTCAATCCAATCCAGGACACCGCTCCATACCGCCTGCCTCATGCGCAGGGCATCATCCGCATGAGAGGAGACACCCGCTGCGAGCAGTCCGGTCAAATGCTGTAGTCGGGCGGGCTCCCACACTGCGCGGATATCCGGATCATTCCCATTGAACCCGATATCGCCGAAAAAGGAATCCCGCCACCCGGCCTCAAAGGCCTTCAGCTCACTCTCATCCTCATTCAGGGTATAGGGCTTTCCTTTCAGGAGATCAGCGGGTTCAGAGCTGCTCCTGTCCCATTTGAATTCGGGCATCTTGAGCCCTGACCAATCTTCGCGATTGATCTTGGGAACGGGCAGAGAAAGGCAGTCTTTGCACACCTTCCTCTTGAGCCGCTCATTTTCCAGCCGGTTTTTGGTGCGATAAAGAAGTTCCGGCAGGGAGGCCCTTTTCAGCCTCATCATGTAGTCTTTTAGTGTGGACATCTATGAGGTGGGAAGGAGTTGATCAGTTACCGTTTTCACCACGCAGGACTTGAAAAGCAGGAAGAAATAAAGAAAAGTATATCCCTTACACCCCGTTCGGCCGCCGCCTTGCAGGGTTCACTTTAATATTTTCAAATAATT
>JBMNCO010000212.1:0-6354 GCA_049366815.1 Desulfatiglandales bacterium
GGTATGGCACTTTTGAGTTTGCAGGATGTGAGCATCAGTTTCGGTGGCCCGTTTTTGCTGGAAAGGGTGAGTCTGGTCGTTGAAAAAGGGGAGAGGGTCTGCCTGCTGGGACGAAACGGTGAGGGCAAGACGACCCTGCTGAAGCTGATAGGCGGGGAGATTGAGCCTGACGGCGGCGGAATCACGCTTCAAAAGGGAGCCACCGTGAGTGGTCTTTCCCAGGAACTGCCTTCGGGTCTGGCGGGGTCTGTTTACGAAGTCGTGGCAGGCGGGCTTGACGGAATTGGATCCCTGCTGGAAGAATATCACCGGTTGTCCGGGGCCCTGGCGCACTCCGGAGACGCTTCCATGCTCAGCAGGATGGACAACCTGCAGGAACGACTGGACAGCGCACAGGGGTGGCAAATCAAGCAGAGGGTTGAAACGGTGCTCTCCAAGCTTTCAATAGACCCTGATATCTCCTTTGAAACCCTTTCGGTAGGATTCAGACGGAGAGTTCTCCTTTCCCGGGCACTGGTTGCGGAACCGGACATACTGCTCCTTGACGAGCCGACAAACCATTTGGACATAGCTGCCATAGAATGGCTGGAGGAGTTCCTGCAGAAGTACAGGGGGACCCTTATCTTTGTCACGCACGACAGGATGTTTCTGCAGAAACTTGCCACAAGGATCGTTGAGCTGGACAGGGGCAGACTTGTGAACTGGGCCTGCGGCTACAGGACCTTTCTGGAAAGAAGGCAGGCCGCCATGGATGTGGAAGAGGCCGAAAGGAAAGAATTAAGCAGGAAGCTGGACAGAGAGGAGGTCTGGATTCGGAAGGGAATAAAGGCCAGGCGCACGAGAAATGAGGGCAGGGTTCGCGCACTCATGAAGATGCGGGAGGAGCAGCAGACCTGGCGAAGACAGGCTGGTAAAGTCAGGATACGGATCCAGGAAGCTGAGCGCACGGGCAAACTGGTGATCGAGGCAGAGGGGGTCAGCCACGGATACGGCGGGGAACCCTTTATAAAGGATATTAACCTGAAGATTATCCGGGGAGACAGGATCGGAATTATCGGTCAGAACGGCGTCGGCAAGACGACGCTGCTCAGAATCCTTCTGGGGGACATAAGGCCCGACAAGGGCCGGATCAGGACAGGAACCGGGTTGGAAGTGGTCTATTTTGACCAGCTGCGGGAGCAACTGGACCCCGACAGGACGGTTCAGGAAAATATCGCCGGAGGAAAGGAGGTGCTCGAAATCAACGGGAGTCCGCGCCACGTGATCGGGTATCTCAAGGACTTTCTCTTCTCTCCGGATCGGGCCAGGAGTCCTGTACGCATACTTTCCGGCGGAGAGAGGAACAGGCTGCTCCTGGCGCGGCTCTTTACACGCCCCTCCAATGTGCTCGTGCTGGACGAACCCACGAATGACCTGGACATGGAGACCCTTGAACTGCTCGAGGAGCGCCTGCTGGAATATTCCGGTACCATACTCCTTGTAAGCCATGACCGAACCTTTCTGAATCATGTCGTCACCGGCACCCTTGTATTTGAGGACGAGGGCAGGATTATGGAATATCCCGGAGGATATGACGACTGGCTCAGGCAGCGGCTCGTTCCGATTGAAAAAAAGGGGAATGGACGGGAAGTCCCGGCCGCGAAGACGCCGCCCAGGAGGCATCAGGAGAATAAGGATACGGCCAGGCGGCTGACCTATAAGGAAGGAAAGGAATTGGAGACCCTGCCGGGGCGCATCGAAGGACTGGAGGACGAACAAAGAGGGCTCTATGATCTGATGTCGAATCCGGACTTTTACAAGGGGGAAAGCGGGAAGATCAGTCGGGCGCGTGCAAGGCTGGAAGAGTTGAGGCGTGAACTGGACGAGGCCTATGAGAGATGGGAGGAACTGGAGGGGATAGGTGAAGTCGCGGAAAGTTGATCTATCTTATCCCGATGCTTGGAGGAAAAGTTGGACCTTATCAATTTAGACAAGGAAAAGTACAGCCAGGATGGACTGTGTGTGGTCGAATGTCCATCGCGAATCTGACCCTCATGCCTGGAGAACAGGCCTTTTGAACGGGGGCGCATAGGCCGCGGGGCCATGGTTCCTGGTCGTTTTCCCGTGCTGGACCGCGGGTCAAATATCGCTCAAGAGCCTTCCGCTTTTGGCGATATCGTCTCGTGAATGATCGGTGAAGATGATGTGGACACTTTCCGGGGGGACCTTTGTAATCCGCACCATGGCATCGGTGATTTCCTTTGCGAGTTCCGCCTTCTGCTCTTTGCTGCGGCCCTCTATCCAATCAATGGCAATAATAGGCATCTTGTTTTCCTTCTTGAGATCATGGGAAGATTGGGATTCATTGAACGATGGGAGATCTTTTTTCGCGATATCTCCCTGACATTTAACCACTGAAAATCAAACGATTTCAAGATAAAAATGATTTACGTTCTGATCAAAGGCCCCTTATATGGCAATCTGGATTTTGCCGCCAGGGAGCGGATTCGGGAGAACCTGACCGAAGAACTGGCATGCCATGGCGTCCGTTTTCTGGAATATAACTGGGTATGGGACGAAGAGTCCCGGTGTCTTCTCCTCGTAGGCAAGTACGACAGAATGGAGGATGCCTACTGGTGGATAAGGGCACTGGAATCCATGGGGTTCGAGCTATGCGTTCGCACATCCCTGCCTGGAGATGAATCAGGGACCGGGGAAGAAACGGCACAAACACCTCCAGGCCGGAAAACGGAAAATCCAGGGCAACGCGGCAAAAGTCACTAATGAACTTTTTTTCTTTGATTCATTCGCCATCGTTCCAGGGAAAGGGCTATTCCAGAAATTTCAAAGATAAAAATATAGAGAGGATCCCTTTCATGCTGGAATGAAATGGGTGTTCGCCATATGTTACGGGGCCTCTGGATACTCTTTGTGTTGAGCGATCAGGCGATCTCTAAGGGCCTTTAACCCGGTGCTGATACCCACTTTATAAATATGGGGGTTTTCAAAACGTTTGTATTCCGCAGGAAGCCTCTCCAGGCGCTCTCGGGTGTACCGTGCCGTTTGTAACAGGGAAGGCGGATCGTACACGATCTTACCCCGGGCCATCACCGGACGAAGCAGCGGCTCGGTTTCATACGCTCCGATGGTAAAGGACTGATGAGGAACGAATGGATGGTGCATCTTGAAAATGTCTGTTTCATCTTCGATCCCTACCACATCTGCACCAAGAAAAAATCCATCATTGTTTATGGCGCGCCATACCTGCTTCTTGTCAGGCAGGGTTACTTTAGAGAAATTTTCGGAAAGCTTGATGACCGGCTGTCCATCCGTCTTTGCCAATTTGTAAACCCCGTCAAGCGCCGCATCAGGTTGTCCGGTGACGAGGCTGGTCCCCACGCCGAACACATCGATGGGGGCCCCTTGGGCCATCAGGCTTCGGATGAGGTATTCATCGAGCTGGTTGGACGCGGCGATTTTGACGTAGTGTAACCCGGCTTCATCCAGCATGGCGCGGCTTTTTTGGGCCAGGTAGGAGAGGTCTCCGCTGTCCAGGCGGATGCCTTTCAATCGCTGCCCTTTTCTCTCCATTTCTTTTGCTACAATGATGGCATTGGGCATGCCGCTTTTTAATGTGTTGTACGTGTCCACAAGTAGAACGCAATCGTCAGGGCGGGCGGCGGCAAAGCTGCGAAAGGCCTCAACTTCACTTTCATGGCTCTGAACAAAGGAATGGGCCATGGTACCGGACGGCTGCAGATTGTAATCTCTTGCCGCCCGTACATTGCTGGTGGCATCGAACCCGCCGATGACTGCGGCGCGGCTGGCATAGTAGCCTGCCGGCCCCTGCGCGCGGCGCAACCCGAAATCGATGAGTACGCGATCCCTGGCCATGAGGCGCATGCGGCTGGCCTTGGTGGCGATGAGTGATTGAAAATTGAGAATGTTGAGCAGGACCGTCTCAATAAGCTGGGTTTCGATCAGATTCCCATCGACTCGCAGGACGGGGCGCGTCGGAAATGCCAGATCGCCTTCCGGAGGAGCGTAAACCGTGCCTGTAAATCTGAAATTTTCCAAGTAGGTCAAATAATCGGGATGAAAAGATTGTGCCTTTAGAAAGTCGAGGTCTTCTTTGTCAAAATGCAACTCCTCCAAAACAGCCAGCAGGTCCGGCAAGCCGGCGAAAACGGCATATCCACCCCCGAATGGATTTTTGCGGAAAAAGTAGTCGAACACGGCGGATTCATCTTTTCGACCGGACAAAAAATAGGCCTGTCCCATCGCAAGTTGGTAATGGTCGGTGTATGTTGCGGTAATGTTGAACATATAGGCCCTTATTCGAGTCTTCCCTGTTTTGATGAATCAGCTTTTCTGATTGCCAATGCCATCGGATTTTAGAAACCGGACACCTTTTTGGCACATGTCATCAATCGCCTTTTTTACACTATCGGATGGTGATCCGACAGGGTTTGTTAAATCGCTGAGATAAAAAACCTCATAGCCTTTTGCGGCGCCGTCCGCAGCGGTGAAATAGACACAGTAATCGGCGGCGAGACCGCAGACAAAAACTCTTCGCACATTTCGGCTTTGCAGATAGCCGTCCAGGCCGGTTTCCGCCACATGATCGTTTTCCAAAAATCCGGAGTAGCTGTCTCTATCTTTGTGATAGCCCTTCCGGATGACAGCCTCCGCAAACCGGTCATCCAGGCCCGGATGAAATTCGGCTCCGGCGGTTCCTTGCACCACGTGGTCCGGCCATAATACAGGGCCGATTCCCGGCGCTTCGTAGGGATCGAAGGGACGCCTTCCCGGGTGCTGGCTCGCAAAGCTTTTATGATCTGGAGGATGCCAGTCCTGGGTGAATACGACGGGAAGCTCGAATTGTTTGAACAAGGCCATCAGCTTGTTGACTTGAAAAATAAATGCATCACCTTTTTCAACTGGAAGAGCGCCCCCGGGCATGAAGTCGTTTTGCATGTCTACCACGATTAGGGCGTCGCCCTTTTGTATTTGAACTGAATCCAGGTGATGAACATCCCTTAAGTCCATGATTCATCTCCATTTTTAAAACTGTTCAAAGATGGTTTGTGCTATACTTTGGTCCCTATCGCCAACAGAATTGTTCGGTGAGCAGCCAAAGGTCCTGTGGTAAGATTGTCTTGACCTTGTCCAGGATATCCGATGCGACCGGACCTTTTTAGATCCTGGTCAAATAGATGTCAAGGTTTTCAAAACACGGAAATCGTTCTCATCGGACAAGGCCGAGGATAGTGGGCCATATTTTTCGAGCCAATTATAGGGGCATGGTTTTAAGAAGTCTGTTTCGGACCAAGGCTAGAATGCGGGAGACCAAGCCGGGGAAATGCCGCGTGGGCGGGAGAGAAGCCTGCTGCTATTGCCCGGCAGTTTCAGGCGATCAAACGGGTGGCGAAAGCATCGGGTAAATAATCATGGAACTCTTATGCCGGGAGGATCCGGTGATCGGCTCCAGGTCAAAGGCAGGGTTTGAAGGACACCCTGCCTTTCTGGTCTATGGTCGTAATGTCGTGCATGTTTTAGGGTGAGGAGTTTCCCAAAATGCGGTCGGAAGCTCTTTTCACACACTGTCATGCACATACACCGGAGAGATACTTTCGAAAAACCGCCTGTCTTGAATAGGAGGGGCAAATACTGCGTACCAAGACAAGGGACTTTAGAGTTAGGCTGAAAATTGAGTGATCAACAATGTCAAAAGAAGAGCTTTCCGACTCCCCTTTGTGCTTGGGTTAGGCTGTTCGTGACCAATCTTCCAGTGCGAAAACCAGGTTCCATGTTGTGATACTGTAAAGAGTCCCCTATCACGTAAAGGAGGGATTGATCCTGTCCTGGTCTGCGCTGCTTCGGCCATGCGGATGAGATTGTTAATAAGCGTTTTTGCAGGGCGAGACTCATCATGCCGCCGGCGGGATTATTATTGGATCGATGAGAAGGCCCGCTGCAAAAACTTATATATAGCTGCCAATTCAGGGTAACGAATTGGATATGGTGCTATTATGAAGATTCCATTCCATTTGTCCATAAGGGGATCGATTCATTTTTCTAGGGGAAAACCCTAAATCAGTTGGGTTATTGGCTCATCATACCGGGGATTGTGTGATTTTTCGGCATAATCGGTAGGAATTGCCTGAGACTCTCGCCGTTCCATCAGGACGAAGGGATGCATAAGAAGGCCATGCGCCCATTGAAGCAGGGTGATCGGGCAGGAAAAACCGGTCATGTCAACGGGTCGATGCCTTTTTGTCGGCCGGTTGACATGACAAAATAAACAGCGGGTGGTCATTGATGGTTTGGAAAAAGCGTAACACTTTAGGCCCTTGAAAATTACCCCATCAAGGA
>JBMNCO010000213.1:0-9207 GCA_049366815.1 Desulfatiglandales bacterium
TATAATCTCTTTATAGGGGGCTACAGTCTCCACTGTCTTTTTAATCCTCGTCGTTCACCTTTTTGGTTTAATTCTTTGAAAGACGGGCAAAAGTATTCCGTAACTTCGACTTTCCATACTTCTTTATGAGGGATTCGAATACGATCTCCAAATCCTCCAGTTTCTCCCGTTCTTCCTCTTCCCCGGCCTCCACTTCCCGTTCTTCGTACTCCAAGGCCCCAAACGTGCAGGCATCCACACACATAGGTTTTTCCAGAGGCGGGACGCTTTCACACATATCACACTTGAGGGGAAGACCGGAATCCGGTTCTTTGAACGCATCCCTCGACGGGCAGACGGCCGGGCAGAAGGTACACTCGTCGTACTCCCTTCCGTCGATCACATAGCGGTTTCTCCCGTTACATTCCGCCTGGGTATAGTCACCGGCTCGGATAGGCACAAAGATATCTCTTGTTTCGTCCATGACCACCATAATCCGGGACCGTGCGGTATTAATAGAGCTGTACTTCGGTTCGGCATGGAAGGCGGCGCATGCGATCTCACATGCCCTGCAACCCACGCATTTCTCCGTAATCACCTTTATGTCTTTGATTGTTTTTGTCTTTTTTCCGTTGTTATCCATGGCGAGACCCCCTTTTTATTCTATCTCTTTCTTGGCCCTAGGATCGTTCAGGGCAGTGACTTCATTCCCGGTCAGAACGCCCTCCTTGATGAGGTCATCGGCCACGTAGCCCAGGCTGAGGCTCTCCAAAGTCTCTTTGGTGGGAATCCCATCAAAGGTCCAACCCTTAAAGTCATAATATTTGGTCAGTAGTTGCTGCTCATATTCCTCATTCCTTACCGCCCAGTGATCCTCCGGCGGTCTCTCCATTTCTCTCCTCAGGCCCCGTCTGTTATTAAGGGCCCTGATCAGGGTCCGGTCTCTCTGGAAGCATTTCCAAAGCTTGTCTTTGTCCATCTCGATGCCTGCCACCTTCTCAATGACCTTCGGCATGTTCCATACATGATATCCCGTGGTGCCCCCAAACTGGCCTCTAAAAGAGGATACAAAGCCGCACAACCCAAGGGAATCATCCAGGTAGTGCATGCACTCGTTCCAATCACAGATTTCGACCATGGCCTCATCGGGTAACTCATCACGCTTTTGCCACTGCCGGAAATACTCATGAAACTTCTTATCCGGGACCGAAATCCAATTCTTGATGAACTCTTCCTTCATTTCCGGGTCGGTGATCGGGTCTTGTGGGAAGGAGCCTTCAATCTGGGTGATAGCCATGTCCTCACCGGTGGCTATCATAAGGAAATAGGCCGGATTGAGTTTGCCCAGCTTGATGGGTAATTGTTCGAAATTTTTGACCGTGTTGTGATCGAATTTCTCAGCCCCGTTACCGATTATGGCAGCCGCACCGGAGGTGCCATGGGCTAGAACATCCCCGATGTCCTCTCTGAATGCTATTTTGTGAAGCAGATAGTAGAACCTACCCCTGATGTCGTCGGGCATCCCGGGAAAATCTTTTTCCGTCAGGATTCCGGCATCCAAAAGCTCGAGGGCAAAGGAGATAACCTGCGGCGTTGAGTAGGAGTCAAACCCCAGATCCATAGCAATTGGGAGTATCTCGAAGGTGAAGTCAATCTCCTGGAAGGAGGCCATGTGGTAGGTGTCTTTACCGTAACATTTATAGGAAAATTTTCGCCGGTTCGGCCATGAAATAAGATTGTGGCATGCCTTGGGGCAGTTCCAGCAACCGGTCCAGCGGTCCATGTGGTCGTACTTGAGGTTCCGCCACCTCTCTTCGAGTTCCTGGTTCCAGAAGGTCTTTCGGCGTACACGCGAATTGCCCCAGGAGAAATTGTTATGATGGAAGCTGTCATCTTCATCGGTGGCCATCCAGTCCCCGATATTCGGGTTCGCATCAAGTTCTTTCCTCAGGCGCGAGCACAGCTCCCAGGCTTCGGCCGGGTGGGCGAGATACACGTCTTTTGTCCCCCTGACGGCAATCGCCTTCAGGTTTTTGGCCCCCATGACCGGGCCCACCGTCCGGGCGGCGCTCGAATTGCCGCAATCGATCGAAGCCATGATCACCCGGTTTTCCCCGGCCGGGCCAACAGCGGCCACCCAGGCCCTCTTGTCGTTGAGTTCCTCCTGAATCATCCGCTGCGTGTCGACCATGCCTTTGCCGCGGAGATGCCTGGCATCACGGATTTCGACCTTATCATTACGAATGGCCAGGTAAACCAGGTCCGGCGCCTCGCCCCGGACGACTATCCTGTCGTAACCGGCCATTTTCATTTCCGCCCCGAAAAATCCGCCCATGAGGGAATGCCCGAAAAATCCGTTTACCGGGGCAATCGTGTCGACCGACACCCTGTTTGCGCCTGGAACGCATGTACCGTTCAGAAGTCCGTTACCGAAGATGAGCAGGTTGTCGGGAGACCATGGATCAGTGCCCGGAGCGACCCGTTCAAATAGCAGCTTCGCGTTGATACCGTGCCCGCCGAGATACAATTCCGTATCTTTCGGATCGGTCTCTACCTTTTCAATGCTTCCCGTTGACAAATCAACTTCTAATTGGAAGCCTGTTTCAGCGTACCTCATATTTTTACCTCTCTAAATCAGTTCACAGCCTGATGTCCGGCTGCGCAGGTTGTTCATACTTCACGTGCTTCCAAGGCACTTCCTAATGGCGCGCGGTCATGGAGCCATGTCCGCCTTTCTTTTCCTTGACTTCAGGTCTTTTATTTTCTGCTCTCGCCGGAGGCGCCAAAGGAGTCTCTGTGACTGGAAGCAGCCAAATAATGTCGTTTAACGAATCCCTGAGAATTTGCTCGGCAGATTCTTTATCCCGGGCTTCGATCTCCAATTTATTACAATAGACCCTGAAATACATGTCTAAACCTCCTCATAATGACTCACCTTTTCCGCAATTTCCCTCTCATTCCTGGGACTCACAGGCCCTGCGACCATGGAAAATCGGTTTTGTATCTCCTCTACAATATTGGAAAGAAATTTGGTCATTCGCATCATGACATCTTCTCGAAAATCCTGTTTGAGCCCTACCGCCCATATGGCTGCCTGCAAATTCTCCCGGTAGGTCCGAATCGGAACGGCTACGGCCATGAGCCCTTCAATGTATTCTTCCCAGTCGTAGGCAATTCCGGTCTCTTTTACACTCAGAATCTCTTTTTTATAGACTTCCTTGTCCGTTATGGTCCTGGGGGTGCATCGTTTCGGCGTGGTTCCGGCCAGGATTTCATCGATGTCTTTTTCAGGCAGCTGTGAAAGGAGGGCCTTTCCAGCAACACCCGCAAAGATGGGGATTTTCATGCCGATATCTGAGGATATCTTGATACCGTTGGCCCGATCCGCCTTATCCAAGATAAGGACTTCCTGGCCTGAGAGGATGCCGAAAAAACTAGATACCTCAAATTTCCGGTTGATAATCTCGAGATAAGGATGCAAGGTCTGGATCAGCTCGGATCCGCCTGCTGCGGCACTGCCCAGTACAAACAGGCGTGGTCCCAACCGAAAGAGACCATCCGGTCCTTTCTCAAGTACATTCAGATCATTCAAGGTGTGCAGGATATTGAATACCGTGCTCTTATTGAGACCCAAACGCTTGACGACTTCATTGAATCCAAAGGGACGTTGGGCTTCCGCCATCAGTGCCAAAATTGAAAAGCATTTGTCAATGGCCGGGACCCGCTTATACTTCGGTGTCATGTCTTCCTTTCAGCTAATTCATCCATAATTGAAGCCACCCGTCCCCCCTAATATATCTATATGGGAAACCAAAGGTCTCTATATGTACCTAAGCACCTCCTCTTTGTCAAGAAAAAAATGGCCGTCAAAAACCAGGCCACGGGCCCTGACCAGAGCCGCTCACTATCAATTAACTTGCAAAGCTCATGCGGAAATGATCATTCCCGGATCCGCGCGAACAGCCCTCAGCGATCAGAAAAAGCTATGCAAAGACAAGGCATTAGGCTGAGCGCTGAATGCCGATAGCAGACCGCTCCATCCAGAAATCAGGTATTCTTGATGGAAACCGGGTCACAGGCCTGCTCCATCGTCTCGCTATAGACAATCATTGGAACTTTATGCTTCAAGACCGTTAAAAAAAGAGGTAGGGTCCCTCACCATACCGATGATGATTTCATATCGCGAAATATGTATTCATAAAGATTGTGATCTTCAGCACTCATGGTTTTTGCATCAAGATAAGATGTTGAGACAAATTTTCCAATTATTTTCAAAAGTGTACATCTTTTTGCTTGACACTTTTAAATATAATGCCATATATAATTTGTTCAAGAATAAAATTTTAATTCGTTTGGTGAAACTTTTTAATAAGCCTTTTTGCAGGTGGACTCTCCTGGAAAGAGGGCATGCTCAGCCTGATTCTTTTTGTTCCACAACTTCTCGTCTTTTGAGTCGGTATTTTTGGTTTTCTTGAAGGCCATGCCGACTGCGGCACAAAGCCGATTGATCACAGGGCAACTTAAAGCTAAACCCTTGTCTTTGATTCTTTTCGTTTTCTAATCATCAACCCAATTGGATATGGAGGTTTTGTTATGGCACCTTATGATGGCCTATCTGTAGGTGGTGTTTTGGAAGCCGGCGCCGAATCAATGCCTGAAAAGGTCGCCCTTGTGGACGGGGACCGGAGGATAACCTACAGGCAGCTCAACGACATGGTCGACGCGCTGGCTGCGAGCCTCTCTGAAATGGGGTTCACAAAGGGGGACCGGGTGGGCATTTATATGAAGAACTGCATCGAGTTCGTCGTCGCCTTTTACGCCCTCCAGAAGCTTGGGGTGATCGTGGCCTGGGTAAGTCCCAGTTATCGAACTACGGAATCCCTGTTCATCCTCAATAATTCAGAAGCCAAAGGTGTTTTTATCTCCCGAGAATCCGGAGGGTATGACTACCTTGAATCATTGCAGGAAATGAAAAAGGATCTGCCCTGGATTGAATCCATTATTGTCGTTGGCGACGGAACGGGCCAAGGGGTTCACTCCTTTGCCGATCTGGTAGAAAGGGGGACTGGGAAAAGCTTTACCGCGCCCGATATCAAACCTGAGGATGACCTGGCCCTGCTGATTTACACCTCCGGGACGACAGGGAAGCCCAAAGGGGCCATGATCACCCACTACCAGGCCGTCAGGGCCGCCTGGGAATACTCCCTGCCCATCCAGACCACTTCGGAAGATGTTTTCATAGGTTTTCTGCCCATGTGCCATTCCTACGGTTGCGGGGCAATTTTGATCCAACCCTTTCTCCTCCAGTCCCGGTTGGTCCTCTTGGATCCGTTCAGCCCGGAGAATGCCTTTCAGATTATCGAAAAAGAAAAAATCACCCTGCAACTGGCCGCCCCGGCCCATTACCTCCTCGAACTCAACCATCCAAAGAGAGGAGATTATGATTTGACCTCCGTCAGGGCGGGTCTCATCGCCGGCCAACCCGCCCCTGAAGGGCTCATTCGGAGGGTGGAAGAGGAAATGGGCATCTATCTTACCTCATTCTGGGGGGCCTCTGAGGTTGGACCGGGCCTGGGGATTCGCTGCCCCTATCCCACCCCCCTGGAAATCCGGGAGCAGCATATAGGGGTACCCGTCGAAGGTGTCACGGTTCGCGTCGTGGACCCCGAAACCCGCAAAGAGGTGCCCGACGGGGAAATCGGGGAACTCACCCTGGCCGGATGGCCCGTACTCAAAGGCTATTGGAAAAACGAGGAAGAGACACGAAAGCAGATCGTCGATGGTTGGCTTTTCATGGGAGACCTCGTATCCAGAGAGAAAAACGGGTTCTTCAAGATTTATGGAAGGAATAAGGACCTCATCAACCGTGGCGGGTTCAAGATCTACCCATCCAGCCTCGAATCTGCGATCGTGGAATGTCCCGGCGTTCAGGAGGTCTGTGTGGTGGCGACACCGAACCCGGTCTTGGGGGAGAGCATTTGCGCCTGTGTGATCCCCAAGGGTGAAGGGAAGGTGAGTCTGGCACAAATCCGGGAGTTTCTCAAGGGGAAGGTGGCACCCTACAAGCTCCCCGACGAACTCTGCATCATGGAAGACTTCCCGAGACTATCGGGCGGCATGAAGGTCAATAAATTCGGGAAAGGGGGCTTGGCGGAGGTGGTCTTACAGGAGGAAAATCGGGAGTTCTACCGCAAGCAATGAGACACCCCCTGGACCCATGGATCCACCACAGTCATCGAAGTCTCGGCTCCGGACTATTGCTCACGATCTCAATGGGCCGGGAATCTTCATCCCCCAATTTGGAACACACTGTGGTATGGCTTTTAGACACCTTTTTTGATGTTGTCCGAGATTAGGGCGTGGTGGTTTTTTGTTGACATGATGAACGGTTTTTAATAACTTTTCAACCCGTCCAATAAGTATCACATAATGAAACAATTGATCAATAAAGAGCGCGTGTATCGCGTCCAGGCTCTTGAAAGGGCCTTGGACATTCTGGATTGTTTCACCTTTCAAAACAGGGGTTTCAGCCTCTCAGAGGTCGCATTAAAGACCGGACTCAATAAGACAACGGCGAAACGCCTCATTTCCAACCTCAAGGCGCGGGGATATTTGCAGCAGGATTGCGTCAGCAGAAAGTATCATTTGGGGTTACGTTTGTTTGAACTGGGCGGCATTGTATTTTCTTCTTTTGATCTGCGCAAGGCCGCCGCCCGCCATATGGACAGGCTTCAAGAAGAGACAGGTGCAACCGTATTGCTCGGGATCGCAATGGAAGATCAACTGGTCTACCTGGACAAACGGGAAGGACTGGGGATCATCCGCATCTCATCCGAGATCGGCTCGCGAAGGCCTCTTCACTTTGGTATGCTGGGAATGATCCTCATGGCCTATCTGGAACCCCAGGATTTGGATAGAATCCTCAAAAACGCACCACTGGAGGCCCATACCCCCGTGTCTATTACCGACAATCATGCCGTTCGCCTGCGACTGGAGCATATTCGCAGCCAAGGGTACGTCCTTGAGAAAGGAGAGGCTCATGAAGACGTCATCGGCATTGCAGCACCGATCAGAAATCACTCGCGTCAAGTCATTGCGGCCCTGGGCATCGCCTTGCCTGCAAGCCAGAGTAATCTTAAGAGCAATTTCAGCGCATTTATCGATCTGCTGAGAAGTACGTGTCAAGAGATTTCATCGGATTTGGGATATTTGAAGATCTGAGCGTTGCTCTGTCTCTCAAAACGGTACACGGGGCGCTGGGCCTCTCTGTTGGATTCCTGAAAACTATTCAATCCTAATCCTATACAGCCCTTGGGCGAATACAGCAACACCGTTGTTTCAACATCTTTTTCGGGATCACCCGCAAAGGCGGGGATTAAATCGGCCCTTTATGGAATCAAAGCCAAAGAAAGGAGGTCTGAAAGACGCGGCGAGACAAGACATAGAGGATGTAAACCGGGATCTAGAAATTCGAAAGGAGGAAATCAGGATGAGGCATAAGAGTCTATTAGTAATCGTTGGAATCGTTTGTATCATGTTTATGCTCACTTTTTCACCCTTTGACAAGGCACAGGGCGCCCCCCAGGTCATAACTTTCAAAATGGCCAACTATTTTCCACCCCCGTCAGGACAATCCAAGATCTGTGAAGAGTTTGCCGCCGAACTGGAAAAACGCACCAACGGCCGGATCAAGATCCAGTACTTCGCCGGTGGTTCCCTGCTCAAGGCCACGGGCATTTACAAGGGCATCACCTCCGGTATCACGGATATGGGGTATTCCCATGTGGAATACACACCCGGCCGCATGCCGGTCACCGAGGCGTGCGATCTCCCCTTGGGCTATCCCAGCGCGTGGGTGGGCGCTCAAGTGGTCACTGACTTCTATGGTCAGTTCAGACCGAAGGAATGGGACGAGATGCATATCATGTGGATGAACACCAGCAACCCCAACGTGATGATCACCACGAAGCCCGTCAGAACGCTTGAGGACATGAAGGGGCTGACCATCAGGGCACCGGGCCGGATCGGAGATACGGTTGCGGCATTGGGAGGGTCCCCGGCACCCACGCCTGTCATGGAGACTTATGACGCCATGTCCAAGGGAGTCGTTCAGGGTGTGAATATCCCCCTTGAGACCCTCAAGACCTTCCGTTTTGGGGAGGTGGCAAAATACGTCACGGCGACCTGGCAGGTGGGAAACCTCTACACCTTCTACATGGGCATGAACAAGAACAGCTACAAAAAGTTGCCCCCTGACCTCAAACAAATCTTTGATCAGCTCTGCGGGGAGTTTAAGGAACGCAATGCCCTGATGTGGAATTCCATCGATTTTGTGGGCAAGGAGTTCGGCCAGGAAAAGGGTATGGAATTTATCGAGCTTTCCCCTGAAGAGGCGGAAAAATGGCAAAACGCCACGGAACCCGTCATTGAAAACTACGTTGCGAGCATGGTCAAGGCCGGCTATGCCGAGTCGGAGGTCAGGGGTTGGATCCAGTTCCTGAGGGACCGGATCAATTACTGGACCCAAAAACAGATTGACCTCTACATCAAGTCTCCGACCGGGCCTTCGGAAATCAGGCCTTAATCGGGCGGTATGGATGGGTCCCTTCCCCGGCGGAGGGCCCATCAGCAGTTGAAAGGCCCTGAAAGAAAAGACAAGGGGGACGACAGTGCTTGAAAAATTCAAAAAAATAACTGAAACCTTCAGCGGCTGGCTCGAGTGGATAGGGGTTGTCGGGATCCTTCTCATGGTGGCGATTACCTGCGTGGATGTGATCGGCGCCAAGGTCTTTCTAACCCCTGTTTTCGGGGCCCTTGACATCGTCATGCTAGCCCAGTTGGTGGCCATCTCTTTTTCCGGCGCCGCCACCTATGTCCTTGGAAGACATGTTCAGGTGGAATTCTTTGTGGCGATACTCCCCAGGCGCGCCCAGGCCGTTGTGGACGCCTTCATGCTGCTGTTGGGATTTGCCTTTTTTGTCGTAGTGGTCTGGAGGCTTTTCATGTACGGCCATTCCTTTCAAACAGGAGGGGAAGTGAGCGCAACCATCCGGATGCCTCTGCATCCCTTTGCATACGGCGCCGCCTTTGCAATCGTCCCGTTGTGTCTGCTCCAGGTGTGCGATTTCCTAATCTCTGTCAAGAGGGTTTTTGAAAAATGAGCCCAATAACTACAGGTCTTGTCGGTATTGCTTTACTCCTTTTTCTCTTTCTACTCAAAATGCCGGT
>JBMNCO010000214.1:0-63620 GCA_049366815.1 Desulfatiglandales bacterium
AGGGGTGCAGGAGTACTTGATTGTGCTATCGACCCACAGGGCGTCCTGTAAGGACCATCCTGTGTTTTACCCGAGCAAAAACTATGCCTTTCCCGATGCAGTCAATTCATCCATGAAGACCTTGTAAAATTTGGTGTTATCGGAAATGGCCTTTTTAAAAACTGCTGAAAGCCGGTCCATTTCTCTTTTGTTTATGACGACATTGGCGCTGAGGGCGAAAGACATCATATTGTCCATGGTCTTGAATCTATCCCCGAGGAGGGCTACAAATATACGCCGGCGGACAGACATGGACATTCGGTTCAGGTAATTGAGAATGGGGCTCCTTTCCAGCGGTTGGCCGTCAAACCCATCGGAGAGTACGATAATGTCAAAATGGTGAAACCGCATCTTTCCTGTGGCGTCTCTGGTATCCGCCGAAGCTATGAATCTGTACCCCAGTTCTTCTACAGAGCGCCTGATCTTGCTTTGGTGTTCCGGGGTGTTTTCCAGCACGAGGGCCAATTTGATCCCTTCCTCAAAGAAATCGAGGGCCTTGTCATCACTGTAGTCCTCGTAGTTGTAACTGTCCCCATTCCTTCCGGCATCGGCATTGGGTTCGATGAACTTCATCCGGAAATCATCCCCTTCCCGGGATTTCTCCGACGACGGGTTCACGGATGACCGGGGTGTCCCCGTCCGTGTGTCGACGGTGATCCTACGCTTACATTTTGGACAGGTGAGACTTACCACCTGATCCTTGGGAATCTTTTCGTCAGGAAGATTCAGTTTGGCTTTGCAGTCCTCGCAGGTAACCTCCATTTTCCGCTCTCCTCAGAGGGTGTTAAAATTTGTCTTGCTTTCCGTAACTTGTGTCTATGGCCAGGCCTTCGATGTCCGTTGTCTTCTCTCCTCTGGCCGCCTTGATGGCGTCCAGTGTCCTGCCCACAACGGCCCTCCTGGAGGCATAGCTCATAGCCGTTTCCTCCGTGATCAGGCCCTCCTTGTAAAGATCGGAGATACACTGGTCAAAGGTCATCATCCCGAAGGGACGGCTCTGTTCTATAATCTCATAAAAGGTTTTTCCCTCCGACTCTCCATTCAAAATAGAGTCTTTTGCCCGCAGACTGGTACCCATGATCTCAAATGCGGCCACACGGCCTCCTCCCACCTTTGGAAGGAGTCGCTGGCAGGCAATCCACCGGACGGTATCGGAGAGGCGGATCCTGATCTGTTTTTCCTCTTCCTGCTCAAACATGCCCACGATCCTGTTCACAGTCTGACCGGCGTCCACCGTATGGAGGGTGCTGAGGACGAGGTGGCCGGTTTCTGCAGCCGAGAGGCCGATTTCAACGGTCTCCCTGTCGCGCATTTCACCCACGAGTATGACCTTTGGGGCCTGCCTGAGTGCAGCACGAAGCCCGGATGAAAAGGTATCAAAGTCAATCCCCAGTTCCCTCTGGTTGAAGGTGGCCTTTTTCTGGGAGTGAACGTATTCGACGGGGTCTTCCAGGGTGACCACATGGACCGGTGAGTTTTCATTGACGACGTTCAAAACAGCCGCGAGTGAGGTCGATTTACCGCTGCCTGTTGCTCCGGTGACCAGGATGATACCGTTTCTCTCACCGGCCATCTTTCGAAAGGCCTGGGGAAGCCTCAGTTCCTCGACCGTCGGCACCCTTGTGGCCAACTGTCGCATGACCGTCGTGTAATAGCCCTTTTGCGAAAATATATTGACTCTGAAACGGGCCTTTCCCGCCAACTGATAGGAAGAATCACAGGAACCCTCTTTTAGGAGGTTCCTGGTGAGGCGGCGATCTCCGTTGATCAGGTTGAGCGCAAAGACTTCGGCCTGAAAGGGGGTGAGTCGATCGATGGGTGGGGTCAGCGATACAGACTTAAGAAAGCCTGAGGATTCCACCTGAAAGGGTTTGTCCACAGTAATGTTGAGGTCCGAGACATTGTCGTGGGATTCCAGCATCGCGGTAAGAATGTTATCGACCTGTTGCTGTCTCATTGGCTGCTCTTCCTCCTAAGATCTCGATTTCCTGTCTTTCCCTATGGTCTTCCTTAGACCTCCGTAAAGTCGGAGGGCGGATTCTTGAGGAAAGGCAGGAATTTGCTCTTTTCGACCGCTTTGGTATAGGCGTCTTCGGTGGTAATGATCTTTTTCACCAGCAATGCCATAATCGCATCATCCAGGGTCTGCATGCCGTATTTTTTACCTGTCTGGATCATGGAGGTAATCTGAAAGGTCTTGCCTTCACGGATCAAATTTCTGACCGCCGGATTGGCGATCATGATTTCCAATGCGGCGACACGCCCCTTGTTGTCTCTCCGTTTGAACAGGGTCTGGGACACGACCGCCCGGATGCCGTCCGCCAGGGTGTTGCGTATCTGTTCTTGCTGGGTAACGGGAAAGACCTCGATCACGCGGTCCACGGTCTTGGCCGAACTGGTGGTATGGAGGGTGCCGAAAACCAAGTGACCCGTCGCCGATGCCTCGATGGCCAGTGAAATCGTCTCAAGGTCCCGCATTTCTCCAACCATGATGATATCGGGGTCCTCCCTGAGCGCTCCCCTCAAGGCGGCCGCAAAGGAACGGGTATGGATGCCGACTTCCCGGTGATTGACCACGGCCTTTTCGCTCTTGTGAACGAACTCAATGGGGTCCTCAATGGTCAGGATGTGTTCCTTTCGCGTGATATTGGCTTCGTGCACAATGGCCGCGAGGGTCGTGGATTTTCCGCTTCCCGTCGGCCCCGTGACCAGAACCAGGCCCCTGGGGAGCGTAGCGAGCCGTTTGATGACCGGCGGCAGACCGAGTTGATCACAGGTGAGTATGGTTGAGGGAATTTCCCGGAAGACGGCGCCCAATCCGTTTTTCTGCTGGAAAAAATTGGCCCGATAGCGTGCAAGCCCTGGAATTTCATAGGCAAAGTCTACATCGCCTGTCTCTTCAAATTCCTTGATCTTGGGTTCAGGCGTTATTTCATAGAGCATGGACTTGAGATTGTCGTTGTTAAGAATCTGATATTTGACCCGTTCAAGCTCCCCGCCTATTCGAAGAACAGGTTGTTGGCCTGACAACAAGTGGAGGTCAGAAGCACCATGGTCATTCATGAGTTTAAAAAAGGCATCAATCTGTGCCATAATCGTCCTCCGGAAAAGACTGCATGCGTCTCGATTATATCCAGAAAAGAGTGTTGTTCAGCTCGAAAAGTTCAGTTTTTCAATTGGATGGCACATGCCTTCAGAGAAGAGCAAGCGCCGGAGCATGACAAATCCCACCGGCCTTTCTCTCGGGCCCACCACCGGCGTGACGGCAAATTCCGGGGCCAAACTCAGACGGCAAGCCGGGCTTCACTTCCGGCCTCCGGGCATCGGGGACTTGAGGATCTGATTCCTGTTATGCTCTGAAAATATCGGCACAATGAGGCATGTTCGATAGCAAATAATGAGGTCGGCGGTTATTTTTATCCGGATTGCCGGGCCTTTGCCTGGTGCGAATTAGAGGCCGCTCCAGAAACGACCGTGAATCTCCCTGGCCTTTTCGGTCAATTCATCAAGAATACGTGAAGCCCTTTTGTTCGGCAGGTTCGAAGGCTCGGTGTGACTCATCCCGGCCAATTCCATAAGTACGTGTTTTACCGAATCCCTCTGTCCCTCGATGTTATAGCCGCCCTCCAGGGTCAAGACGACCTTCCCCTGGCAGCAGGAACGAGCTATCTCCATGACGGCTCGGGTCATTCCTGCAAATCCCTCACAGGTTACATTCATACCGCCCAGGGGGTCCCCCCCGTAACAGTCAAAACCTGCAGAGACGAGAATGAGTTGAGGCGCATATTCGAGGGCGATGGGTTTCAGGACCTTGTCGAACAGCCCCAGGTATTCAGTGTCTCCGCAACCCGGCGGCAGGGGAATGTTGACGGTGAAACCTTCTCCATGGCCTCTTCCGGCTTCTCTAAAAGATCCCGTCCCGGGGTAGAAGGGGTATTGGTGGGTGGAGAAGTAGAGGACGGAAAAATCCTCTTCGAAGGCGTGCTGGGTACCGTTTCCATGGTGGACATCCCAGTCAATGATAAGAATTCGATGCAGGCCGAGGTGTTTCTGGGCATATCTGGCGCCCACTGCAATGTTGTTGAAAAGGCAGAAACCCATGGCCCGCAATCTCTCGGCGTGGTGTCCCGGAGGGCGCACCAGCGCGAAGGCGTTATTCAACGCCCCGGAGTAGACCAGGTTGATGGCCTCGCATAACCCGCCGGCCGCAATCAGAGCCGCTTCATAGGAACCCGGCGATGTCTGGGTATCGGGGTCCAGGTAGGTATATTTCTTACCTGCGGTCGAGGCCAGTCGGTCTACGTAGGTGGGGTCGTGAACCGTGAGGAGAACGTCTCTTGCAACAGGAGAGGGAGAAATGGCCTGAAGACGATTGACCATGTCATGATCGTCCAACATGGCGTAGATGGCCTCAAGACGTTCAGGGCATTCTACATGGTAGGCGCCCATGTAATGTTCCAAGAATCTTTCATCCCTTACAACGCCGGTCCGGGTCACTATTTCTCTCTCTTCGGGTAAAAGAAATGGAAACCTTAATATTACAGGCGGTTATGATCCGAGATCCAAAAAAACAAGTCACTTCATGCCCTTCTTAGCACATTTTCCGTAAATGAGAAAGGAATTCTCTATTGACAAATCCATGCAAAATAGGATTTTTGTTTTTGTGGAATGCCGTTGCTTCTCTTGTGGCGGTATGTGGTTGTCGGCAACGGCGTTTGGAGGGGATGCCTGGATGTTTTTTTTTATTGCGGGAATTCAACCGAAGAAAGTTGTCTTGCAGGACGAGCACAGGGTGTGCCCATCCTGCGGGCAATATAGCCTTCGCCTTGAGCGCATGGATCATTATCTTTCTCTTTTCTTTGTTCCCCTCTTCCGGGTAAAAAAGGGCGAACCATTTTGGGCGTGCCAAAGGTGCGGCCTTGTCAGCGGCGAATCCGGGGAGGTGCTACGCATATCCGCAAAAGAAGGCCGGCCTGTGTGTCCCCATTGCGGGAGATCACTGGAGCATGCCTACCGGTTTTGTCCCTATTGCGGCAACAGACTGCGTTCATGATGCCCAAGGGCGGATTCGGACCCGGGCCCCGTCAGAACAGGAAGCAGGCACAAATTTTCCCCGGAATGAGGATAACCGTGGACCAGAATACATTACTCGGCCAACTTGAAGAAGTAGCGCAGAGTCTGGGCGTTGAAGTCCGCTATGAAATGATCAAGAGAGAAGGCCTCTATTTTACGGGGGGGCTTTGCCGTATAAAGGGGGAATATGTGGTGATCATCCATTCCAAGGCCGCCGCAGAGGACAAGATCCAGACCCTGGCCCAGGCCTTGAATCGTTTCGATCTCAGCCAGGTATACCTCCGTCCCGGCCTTAGAGAATTCCTTGATAATATTCCCCGTCAGGGAGGGTTGGCCTTAGAGGAGGAGTGATTTCCCCGCCTTCTTCTTTCCCGGTCTCTTCGAGGAATAGGTTGTCTTCATATACAATTCCAGATATTTTGCAATGGCCATCTTCATATGTTTGCGTTCACAGATTTCCTGGATTCCTCGAATTTCGTGAAAATAGTCGATCTGATCATAGATGCCTTCCGATATCTGGTGAAGGTAGTTGGAGCGGATCAGTTTTTCGTCTACGTCAAATCCGCTCGATTTCATCACCCGGGGACCTGCAAAGATGACCATGGCTCCGGGTTCGGCGATGGTCACATCGCCCAGGGCGGCATAGCTGGCAATTGCGCCCCCCGTGGAAGGATCTGTCAGAATTGAAATGTAAGGAAGCCCGTGGCGTTTGAGCCGGATTACGGATTCTACCGTCTTGACCATCTGCATCAAACCCGAAATTCCTTCGTAGAGTCTGGCCCCTCCGGAACAACACAGGCTGATTAAGGGGAGATTCTTCTGAATGGCATAGTCTACCGCTCTCCTGAATTTTTCCCCGAAGACCACGCCCATGGAACCTCCGCAGTAGTAAAATTCTCCGATGGCCATGATGACCGGGAAATGATGAATCCTCGCGCTGCCGACAACCAAGGATTCCTTGAAATGGGAGCGCCCTTCCTGACGAGCCAGAAAGTCCCGATAGTAGTCCGTGATTACGTCCTCATCCAGTAATTGATCGACCGTGAGATTACGGTAGAGTTCGTGGAAGCTTTCCGGGTCGGCCAGACAGTCTATCCAGCCGGTAGCCCCCAGGGTGTAGGAATAGCCGCACTCAGGGCAGACATGAAAGTTGCTGAGGAATGTATTGAGTGGAATCAGTTTGCCGCATCCCCTTTCCCTCTTTTCATGGCCGCTTACGGCACCGCACACAATGAACTCTTTGGTCGTCTCTTTTATCTCTATCCTCCCGTAATCGTCCGCGACCTCTGTCAAGCTGGAATAGTTTACAATCTTTATGTTCGGCGGGGTCTTGTAAAAGGCCTTTTTGATGGGCTTCTCGATATATCGCCTGAAGTCATAAAATTTTCCGCTCCCTTTGGAGAGGCCGTACTTTTTGGCCCTGTTCTGGCGCCTTCGGATGAGTTTCTGGATCTTCACCCGGGATACATCCTTGATTGATTTGACCAGGAATTGCCGTACACTCTCGGCCATGCCCTGGATATCGGTCACGTCCTTCGGGGAAGGCACAATTCTGTCAATCACACCCAGGGTCCTGAGCTCCTTGGCCGTGGGCTTCAGGATGGTCAGGGCGTCATTGATACGCGTTGAATCCCGAAAGACGATAGAGGCCATGCTTTCCGGAGGGGCCGTGGCATAGAGCGCATCATCCATCTGCCCCCTGATGTCCGTCACCTGAAGGGCCAGGGCCCCGCCGCTTCCTCCTTCTCCCAGGACCAGGGATATGGTCCTGACCGGCAGGAGGAGGAATTCTCTGATAAGGCGGGCGATGAAAAATGCCTGAAAACGCTGGGCGGAGTACATCGAGATGTCCGCCCCGTAGGTATCGACAAGGCAAAAAATGACCGTCTTTTCCTGTTCAGATGCACCGGCCTGCTTGAGCAGGTGGAGAATCTGGGAATGGCCGTCGGAGGTGAGCATACCGTAGTTCAGCTTCTTAAGGTCCTCCTTGCTCCTTAGATCCGATGGCCTCGGCTTTTGCTGTCCAATGACCACAAGATGTTTGTTCTGGAACTCACAGGAACCTGCCACCAGGGACATGTCCGAAGATTCAATGGCTCGAAATTCGGGAAAGAGCTTCTCAATGATATCGGATGTCCTCGGACGGAAGGGGTGTCGGGTACGATTCTTGAATATGTCAACAAGGTCGTGTCTTGACATGGCGATTATCCTTACTCAAAACCCTCGAAATATTCGGGTTATGGCTTCTTTTGCTGCAGGAATATCCAACCGGGTCTTTCTGTAAAACGAATTCCTGCCGAATCAGTTTGAAAATTTTTTAAACTAGCACGGTTTCGAGGTATGATCAACTGCCAATGCGATATTCTGAATCCGCAGTAAGATAAAACAGTTGGACGATGCTTGATACATGAAGAGGCCCCGGGTGGATGTCTCCCTTAACGCGCACCTCGATCAGTGTTTGTCCCCATCGGACAGAGGGGACTCATTTTTGACGGCGTCATTCACGGCTTTGGACAGCCCCTTCAGCAGCCGGACAGGCGTGAGAAACAGTCTCTTCATGATTCCTGGAACGCCTTTCCCCAGGCTGTTAAAGGGCAAATACTCTACGCTGGGGTCCGCCCAGGGCCCCTGGGTCTTAAAGTTGTAGGTAAGAAAGGATTTTTCCTCCCCTGTCACGATGTGACCGACGATCGGAATGCTGCTGACCACCGTATCAAGGGTCTCAAGGGGTCGGATTCCAAGGATAAAGTCAATTTTTTTGTCGGCAAGGTCCACTTTTCCCCCGGATGCCACGGCATTCAACACCGGACTTTCCATGATCATGTCCCCGGTGGTGACCAATCCTTTGTCAATGACCAAGTCACCCCGCATCCTTTCAAAGTAAAAGCCTTCACGGCAGAGTTCCGGCGGCCGCTTTTTGAAAATTTTCTGGAGGCTCAAGAAATCCAAGATCTTGATAAAGACATTGGATTTGTATATCAGCCCCTTTTCAATAAGGACATCGGCATCCCCGGTCAGGCTGGAAATCAACTGGTTTTTGTCATTACCCCTGACTGAAAGAAAGGCCTTCATGGTGAGATCGCCCTCAAAGGGCTTCTCGGAGATCACAAGGGCCTCGAACAACTCCTGCAGGGGCTGTTCCTGGAGTTGAATGTCCCCCGTGAGGAACAGTTTGGCTTCCCCGCGTCTTTTCAGATATCCGAAGGCCTCCACCCGACCGTGTTCGAGATCGAGGGCCGATCTTTTGATGAAGATATCCTTTCCCCTTATATCTGCATCGGCCTCGAAGGGACCGCAAGTCAACCTCTTCCATTTTCCTTTCAAAACATCTGCGCGCAGGTGAAAATTCGACTTATCCCAAAACCTGCTTCCATCTGAGGTGTCATTGGATGAAAGGGGAAATTTATCTCCGGACAGGAAATCGGAAGCATCGACATAATCCGAGGACAGGGTCACTGCTCCCTGAAGCCCATCCCATCCAACGAATTCTCCTTCGATCGATAAACGGCTTTCCCCGACCTTGAGATTGCAGTGGGGAATGACGACTTTGTCCCCCAAGAATTGGCATGTGAAACTACACTGGTTCACGGTGGAAGGGAACCGATTGAATGCCAGAGAGATATTTTCACCCCTCATCTGCCCTGTCATGCGGAGAGCGGAGGGATCATTGTTTTCGATATCCACAGACAAGTCGCAGGTCAAAAGGCCTGTGACCGCCGTAGCGGTTGGGGCGGCCTTGAGCCCGAAATCCTTCAAATCGACAGCAGAGGCTGTAATTTTCAGTGGAGACAAGGTCCTGGACTCCAGGCCGTAAGAACCTGACAGGGTCATGGAGGATGGACCAAATCCCAGATTGATCCGATGCAGGTTGATCCGGCCGCCGGGGCTGAAATCCATATCAAAGGAAATCTCACCGCCTCTTGCAGGAGGGGCGATGACAAGGTCGACCGTCTCAAATGCCACGCCGTCCAGGCCGGCCTTGCCCCGGCAGGACCACCTGTCCTCTTGCCGCTGGAGGGTCGCCTCACAGGGAAGGCGGCTGTTGAATGACAAGGCAATAGGGTCCCCGGGGTACCACAGGGGAAGAATTTCATTCATGTCTATTTCACCGATGACATCGGCCCTTTGAATCGGATAACCGAGAGCCGGATCCCCCAAGACACCGGTGGCATGAAAGACAGAGTTGCCCCAGGAACCTCCGGCGCTGAAGCTGGTTTCTCCTTTTCGACTCATACGGATTTCAGCCCGATTCAGGGAAAGGGGCAGTGGCATGAACCCCGGATGAACGCGCACGTCACTGAAAACAAAATCACCCCTGCCGGCGCGGGGTAAGGGCCATTCATTCTCGTAGCGAAAGCCCGCCAGACACTCTAATCTGCCGGAAACGGGTCCCAGGCGATCAAGTGGCTGGGTGATGTTGGATGGAATAATAGCGATCTCTTTTTGCTGCATCAATTCCTGAAGGTCGAATGATCCATCAACCAGGGCCTCATAGACCGGGCTCTCATCGGTGATGCCTATCACGTTGAGTTCCGATCCTTTCAAGCGAGATTGCCCAAAACTCGCCTCTAAGTTCGAGATCTTGAAGTCCCCCGCATCATAGCCGACCTTTGCGGAGACATTTTCAAAGGGGCGTCCCATCCCCATGCCAAAGACCTTGAAATCCTCACACCCGATTTTCAACCTGAGTGCGGTTCGATTCTCCGGGCGGGCAAGGTCCCGAAATTGTGTTGAGGTACCCTTCAAGGAGAGTTCCTCCAGGCGCACCTTCCCTGAACAGAGGATGGGAAGAAGCCGGAAATCAAACCAGGGCGGGAGAAGAGGCCCGGGAAAGAGGTCCTTGACGGTCTCAAGACTCATATCATTGCTTTTCACTTCCATGGTTAGATGCGGACCGTCCTGATGCTGAAAATTCAGGGCCATGGACATGGAGAAAGCAGCCTTCTCGGTTTTTACCTCCAGGGACGGGACGATTATTTCATGTCTGTCGATCTGTGACGCAAAATCGACGATTACACGGGGAATGTTGTATTCCTTCGTTCGAGTATTCCCTTGCAGGAGAAATCGAGGAGAGTCGACGATGATTCTGCCTCTGACTGGAAGCCGTTTATCAAGATCGCCCTCAATAATCAGTTGGGCTTGACATTCCCCTTCTTTTACGGGCAGTGAATCGGGCCAGGGAAACCAGCGCAAGGGGATGTTTTTTCCATCGAGGTCGAGATGGACCCTGGGGAGGGCCGAATTTTCTGGATGATAAGAGACCTCGCCTGCGATATCAAAGGAGGCCTGTTCTTCTTCAATACATGCATCGCCACGGAATCTAAGCCGGGCCCGAATTGTGCTCCCTGATTTCTCGAGGCGTGCATTCCCGGATATGTTTTCCAGAAAGTATGTCTCGTTCCTGAAATTCACCCTGCCCTGGGCCACCGATATGAACTCAAGGCCGGGGATCCAAAAGTGGGGGAGTCCCTTTGGGTCTTCCTCTTGGTCCCCGCCAGAGACGAAGGCACCGGGATCATGTTCCAGATCGAACACGGGCCGGTCCAGATGAATTCTGGCAGGAACGACCTGTCCTCTAAGCAGGTCCCGGTAATGGAGCACCATTCGCATGTTGGCCGCTCTGAGGCCTGAGGTTCCCTGCTTTGATCGGGCCTCCAGCCCCTGGACCCGGATGCCGACTATCCTCCAGAGACTCAGTTCAATCCTTTCCGTCTGTATAGTGAAATCCGAAACATCAGAAAGCCTTTTGAGCAGGAAGTCCTGTACGGAAGGTCTTTGGATCAGTAAATGAAAAATGAAAAGAAGCGAGAAGGAAGAAATTCCCAACAAGAGGCCAAGTTTAATGAGGCGTTTTATCTTTTTGGTGAGCATGCGTCGAAGTAGTCCCGAAGAATCCTGCCGTGATCAAAGGCCAAGTTGTCAGGAAGCGTGCCTTCGTAGAAAAGGCCGATTTCCACAGCATCGTCACCCGCACGAGGTTGGCCGGCGGACTTTGCCACAAAGACAAAGGTGATATTGTGCTGACGCGGATCCCTTGCGGGATCGGAGTAGGCGCCGAGTTGTCGAACCAGCTCGACCTCCAGAGAGGTCTCTTCCCGGGCCTCCCTGATGGCAGCCGCCTCCAAGCTTTCACCATATTCCACGAAGCCGCCGGGAAGGGCCCAGCCATAGGGCGGATTCTTCCTCTTTATGAGGACGATGGCCCCCTCCAGCGTTATGATAATGTCCACGGTGGGGAAGGGACTCCGGTACCTCTCCACGACCTTTCCACAATGAGGGCAAAGCAGTTGTTCCTTCATTTCAGCGATTTTCCTTGAGGATGCGGCCTCTGACGCGGATGATTCGATGTATGGCCGTCAGGTGGGTTGAAACGGCCAGGATTACGAGAGTGCATTTCAAAAACAGCGGACCAACAACGGGAATGGCCCCGAGCAGGCATCCGATGATCAAGAGGACCATTCTTTCAGGCCGTTGCATCATGCCCCCCCTGCACTCGACGCCGAGCCCCTCTGCCCTGGCCCTGGTATAGCTGACCAGAAAAGAACCGGTCATGGCCAAGAAGATGATCAGCACCGTCCATGGGTGGGCTTCTCCGGTGTTTGAAGATGCAGGAAAGACCGGGAGACTTTTACCTCCTGCGAAGTAGTAGCCCAGACCTGCAAACAGAAACATATCGCTGTACCTGTCAAGGGTGCTGTCAAAGAAGGCGCCGAAAGTGCTGTCCTTTTTGGTCTGTCGGGCAATCAGGCCGTCGAGGGTATCACAGATCCCCGCCACGACCACCACCCACGCTCCCCAAAAAAAGGCCCCGGCAGCGTACACCAGGCCGGCCACGGCGCTGAGAACGAGCCCGGCAAGTGTAAGGACGTTGGGATGCAGGCCCATACGGGCAAAAAAAACGCCCACGGGCTCGATGAGCCTCAAGTACCTCTGTCTGTTCCTCTCATTTATCAAGACAAAATGCACCATGCCGTCTTTCACACTCACCAATCGGCCACGAGGGGGAAACCCGCACCAGCATCGGATAGAATCAGGTCAAAATATCGTAACACTTTAGCCCTTTGAAAAATTCGAAAGGAAATCATGCACCCTTTCTTACGTTCCGAAGCTCCCGCTGGTCACTTCAGAAAGGGAGCATGTTTTCCACACAGTTATTGGAAACGGCTAAATTTATACACAATATCAAAGATATGTTTTTTTGTCAAAATGCCGTCCAGGAACTGCCAGCTCTGGGCATCAACGCGTCAATACGATCCCCTGCAATCCTGGCTTCGGAAATGATGCCTTGGATGAATTCTTGGACAGATTTTATCCCCGTAATCAGGCCGACGGCCTGGCCGCAGGGAATGATTCCGCTTTCCGTATCTCCTGTCCTGTAGGCCTCTTTTCCCTTCTTTCCTGCGACCTTTCCGATAATGGTCTTGAAATCGGCCCCTCTATCCTCCAATGCGGCACATTCCCGGGCGAGCCCGTTACGCATGCAGCGGATGGGGTTTTTAATGGAATTGAGAATCAGCATGGTATCGGTCTCAGCGGCCTGAACGAGTCTTTCCTTAATGACCGGATGAACGGGGCATTCCCTGGTCGCAAAAAAGGCCGTGCCCATCAAAACGGCCTCGGCCCCCAGGGCCAACGCGGCCACGAACCCAGCTCCGGTACCTATCGATCCCCCGGCGATAACCGGAATTTCCAGTCTTTCTGACGCGGATGGGATCAATATAAACGAGGCGATGTTATCAAGCCCGATGTGACCGCCTGAGCCGTATCCAACCAAAGTAACGGCATCCACACCAAGCTTTTCTGCGGCAAGGGCATGACGGACACTGGTGAGTTTATGGATGACCTTGATCCCTGCGGCCTTGAGTTTCGGCATCAAGGGTTCAGGGCTTCGCCCGGCGGTTTCGACAATCTTGACGCCTTCTTCGCAAACAACATCACAAAATGCCAGGCTTCGTACAGGGGGACCCAATTCAGGTATCATCGAGATGTTGACCCCGAAGGGTTGGTCGGTCAGATCGCGCATCTTTCTGATTTCCATTCGCAGGTCCTTCGGGGTCTCCAGGGATTCAGCCGAAATGAACCCCATGGCCCCAGCGTTGCACACAGCGGCGACGAATTCGGCCCGGCTGATCCACTGCATGCCCCCACACAGTATAGGGTACTGAATTCCCAACATTCGTGTAATTTTTGTGTTGAACATTCCATCCTCTTTCGGCCTATCGGCCCTCGCGATTTCATGGTCGACCACAACAGGGTCTCCCTTCCCGTTTCCTGTTCGTGCCTCGTCACCACAACCTGCACCAGAATACCGCTAGAGGAGTAGCAGATCAACTGCAACAGTGAATTTCGCCGCGACTGTATTTTTACCGACTGAGAGACCGCTGGTCAGCACACCCCCCACATACGGACTGTTCAGCGGACCTGCCTCAAGGGGCCTTGAATTGCTCTGAACCCCCGATGCATTAACGTTCCCCTGCCTTTCGGCCGATAAGGATAAAAATTACGATATGGATATCCCAGGAGGACGGACATGGGAACGAACAATCTGGTTTTTTTGGAAGTCCTGGAATGGTTCGACGACACCGGCAGGGAATTGGTTCACAGGATACCCGAAGAGGGCTCGGGTGAAATCAAGTTCGGGGCCCAACTGACCATAAGGGAAAGCCAGGCAGGGGTCTTTTTCTACCAGGGAAAGGCTTTGGAGGCCTTTGGCCCGGGGCGGCACACCCTGAAGACGGCCAACATACCTATCCTGACCAAGATAGCCAGCATCCCGTGGGGACTTTCGAGCCCTCTTCGGGCGGAGGTCTACTTCGTCAACATGAAGGTCTTTCCCAACCTGAAATGGGGGACAAGAGACCCTGTGGCCTTCAAGGATTCGGAATTGGGCCTCATCAGGCTGCGTGCCTTCGGGGTCTTCAACATTCAGGTGGTCCAGCCCGTCCTTTTCATCAACAAACTTGTGGGGACACAGGGCATGTACACCACCGAGGCCGTTGAGGAGTATCTGAATCGGGTGATCGTGTCCCGATTCAATGACTTCATGGGGGAAACACTTGACTCCATTCTCAACCTTCCGGCCAGATACGATGAACTCTCAGAAGGGCTTTCCAATCGTCTCCAGGAGGATTTCAGCCGCTTCGGATTGGCCCTGAACGCCCTTTATACCAATGCCATCACCCCCCCGCCTGAGGTCCAGACGGCCATCGATGATCGTGCGCGCATGGGCGTCTTTGAGGATATGAACAAGCTCATGCAACTGAAGGCGGCCATGGCCATGGAAAAGGCCTCGGAGGCGGAAGGCGGTGCAGGCCAGGGCATGGGGATGGGTATGGGGCTCATGATGCCTGCCATGTTTTCGCAGTATTTCGCCGGAGCAAAACCATCATCACAACCCGGCCACACTCCGGAGGGGGCAAAATGTCCCGAATGCGGGAATCCGGTCCCAATGGAGGGCAAATTCTGCCCAAGCTGCGGGCACCAGATTCTCGTCTTCGAGCGGTGTACGGAATGCGGGAAGAACTTGGCGCCCAATGCAAAATTCTGTTCCCGCTGCGGTCATCCAGCAGAAGAAAAACCGAAGCCCAAGAGCTGCTCCCAGTGCGGTCATGAAAACCTGAGCGACTCACTATTCTGCAACAAGTGCGGGGAGAAACTCTAAGAAGGGCATGCGGGAGACCGGACTGCAAATCGAGCACCAGTGCCCCCAATGTGGTGCCCCCATCACCCTCAACGAGGCGGATCATCTTGTTTCATGCGGCTTTTGCCGGGTCAGGTCATTTGTTGTGAGCAGGGATCAGTTTCATTATATCCTGCCACACAACGCCCCGGCGGGAAAGTCGTTGATTTATGTCCCCTACTGGCGTTTCAAGGGCATGCTCTTTTCCTGTCTCGATGAAGAGATCAGGCATCGGATTGTCGACTCAAGCTGCCAGGCCCTTCAGGCGGCCTCCCTTCCACCATCCCTCGGACTTCGGAGCCAGACCCTCAAACTCAGGTTCCTGGGCCCTGAAACAGAAGGGGCCTTCCTCAAGCCGCGTCTTTCCCGCAAGGCCTTCATGACCCTTATCGATCAGCAGTTCCGTGAACTCCTGCCCAAACCCGTTTTTCACCAGAGCTTCATCGGTGAGACCCTGAGCCTCATCTATTCTCCTTTCTACGTTGACTCCGGAATCCATGATGCCATCCTGAACAGGCCCCTTGCCGGAGATGTCCAGGAGGATGCCGACCTGGAATCACTCAAGGACGCCCGTCCCCAGTGGCGGATCCGTTTTGTCCCCGCCCTTTGTCCAAACTGTGGCTGGGATCTCGATGGTGAGAGGGATTCGCTGGTCCTGGTCTGCAGAAATTGCAACTCGGCTTGGCAGGCGGGAAAAGAGGGATTTGCAGGAATAAATTTCGTCCACATGCCTGAAAAAGGGGAGGATGTGACCTATCTGCCCTTTTATCGCATCAAGGCGGAGATCACCGGAATCACCCTTGAGTCCTATGCCGATCTGGTCAGGGTGGGGAATCTCCCAAAGGTCGTACAACCCCAATGGGAGAATATCCCTTTCCGCTTATGGTTCCCTGCATTCAAGGTCAGGCCGAAGGATCTGCTGGGATTTTCGCGGAATCTGACCCTCTCCCAGCCGCGTGAGGCCCTTGTTTCCGGCTTCCCGGACGGTAATACGATCCATCCGGTGACGCTGGCTGTCCGTGAGGCACTGGACGGGCTCAAGATCACCCTGGCCAGTTTTTTGAAACCCCGCAGGATCATGTTCCCAAAACTCTCCGCCATCCGCATCAAACCCGAAAAATATGTCCTGGTCTATCTCCCCTTTCACCGAAAGGGAAACGAATTGTCCCAGGCCGCCTTCCGTTTGCGCATCAACCAAAACCTGCTCTCCCATGCACGGCATCTGTGATGTCGATTCCTGGTCCGATGATTTCACTTTCCTTTTCCTAGCCCTCACGGTTCAAAGACAAATTTAGGGCAGCCGGGAAAGGTTGAAGCCGGTTCTTTGCTGTTTTGATGCAATTGGGCCTCTGCAGAAGACCTAAACAGGGAGGGTGGGGCGCAGGAGGATGTCATGCAAGGGGTCATGGGCGGTGCCGCCCATGACCCCTGATTGCGGATAGAAACTGTGGGATATCGTTTTGTAGGAGTCGGTGTCTTATTCCTGCATCTCCCTCCAACCTTTCCCCGGCCTATTTGTAGAGCAGGTTGGGTACATACGTGGCGATACCCGGGAACATCGACAGCAGGATAGTAAGAATGATCAGGGCACCGAGGAAGGGCGTGATCCCCCTGAAAATCTTGTGCAAGGGAATGTCAGGCGCAATGCCCTTTATGACAAATACGTTCACCCCCACAGGTGGTGTGATGACCCCCATTTCCCCCACCAGGACCACAATCACGCCGAACCAGATCGGGTCAAAGCCGAGTCGCAGGACGAGAGGGAAAAAGATGGGAATCGTTACGACGATCAGGGCCATGGAATCCATAAAAAAGCCCCCCACGAAGTAGATGCATATCATGACGGCCATGATGGCCATGGGCGGGATGGGGAGATTTCCGATCCAATCAGCGAGCACAAAGGGGATGTTGGAGATGGCCAGGAAATGGCCGAAGACCGTTGCGCCCGTAATGATAAACAACACCATGCAGGCTGTGCGCATACCGTCCTTCAGGGCTTCAATGGCGATATCCAGCTTGAGCTGCCTCCTGAATATGCCGATGAGCATGGCGCCAAAGGCCCCAATGGCCCCGGCCTGGGTCGGGCTGAACCATCCGAGGAATAGACCCCCTATGGTGAGACCGAAAAGGACCATGGCCTCAATGATGCCTCCCAGAGACGTCCACTTTTCTTTCCAGGTCGTTGCAGGACCCGGAGGGCCGAGTTTGGGGTTCCGGAGGCAGATTATTGCAACCGTCAGGACAAAAAACAAGGTCAGTATGGCCCCTGGAACCATACCCGCGACAAAGAGTTTTCCAATGGATTCCTCTGTCAAGATCCCGTAGACGATGAGTACGGTACTGGGGGGGATGAGAATTCCCAGCGTGCCGGCCGAGGCGATCGTGCCGGTGGCCAGTTCGTCATTGTACCCATATTTTTTCATCTCCGGAAGGGCTATTTTCCCCATGGTCGCGACCGTGGCCGCTGTAGACCCGCATATGGCGGAAAAGCCTGAACAGGCAATAACCGTCGCCACGGTGAGACCGCCCCTGAAATGTCCGAACCAGGCATAGCATGTGCGGTAGAGCCGTTGACTGATTCCCGCTGAATAGGCAAAAGAACCCATAAGGATAAACATGGGGATGACGGACAGAGGATAGGAAGAAAGGGTCTCGAATACGTCCTGGGCGAGAAGTGAAAGGGCGGATTCAATGCCACCCAAGTAAGCGAAACCGACCAAGCCCACGAAGGCCATGGCAAAGGCCACGGGCATTTTAAGGATAAATAGGAGAAGTAACAGAACGATACCGGCAATACCTGCGGTTTCAGGGCTCATTTTTAATTACCTTCAAAAGTGATTCAATAAAGAGGGAGAGGAAAACCAGACAGCCCGGAATGATAGCGACTGCGGTGGCGTATGCGAACGGATAAAAGGAAATTCGCACCGTTGAGGTGACTTCTCCCCTCATTTGGAGGTCATGACCGTAAACAAACAGCTGCCACGTGACCAGGACAAAAAGGACAAGGCAGAGAAAACGAATAATGATTTCGATATTGTCCCTTAACCTTCTCGGCAGTAAAGGAACAAAAAACTCCACTTCGACGTGGCGCCCGAGAAGGAGTGATGAACTGAAGGCAAACGCCATGCATATCAATTGGGCCAGCATCATGACATCTAAGGCGCCCGGTAAAGGGGCGAGAAAAATTTTGGCGCCGAGAACATCTACGGTCGTGATGAGCATCATGAGAACAAACGCCAAGAGCCCGACCCATTCAATTCCCATGCTGACCTTCTCATTGAACTTCTCAAACTTATCTAAGCCTGTCATTGATCCTTACCCGCTCAGTGTCTTTTGTATCATCAGGCTCAAACTTGAGCCCTCAAAAAGCCATCTTCTTAAGTTCACCCCCGCCCAACCCCTTTATTCAAAGGCGGTTGGTGGGGGTGAACATGACAAGAACCTACTTCATGCCTTAACGCACTTCGGCCGGACCGGTAATGGATTTAATATGCCATTGTTTTTGTCTCTCAAGGAGGACATTCTTCCTTTCATTCAGGAATTTGATCCAGCCTCTGACTTCCGATTCAGCAAAGCCCTTGCCCACCATTTCCTTTACATATTCCTCGAAAACGGGCTGAACGGCTTCGACCCACCTGTCAAATTCTTCTTGTGAAAGTTCTATGATTTCCGCGCCTTGACTCCTGCCGAATTCTATGCCCGGAAAATCATTGTAGTTCCACATCAGGGCGAATTTTTCCCGGTACTCTCCGGCCAGCTTGTCTAAGATGGACCGAATATCCGGGGGCAGTTTTTCGTAGCTCCTCTTGTTCATGGCCACATACATGGGGTAGCTGGGTCCGATGTTCCAGGATACGGTTACGGCGCTTACGACCTCGCCGAATCTGAAGGTCCTTACACCCTCAGCCGCGACAAAGACGCCCTGAATGACACCCTTTGCAACGGCGTCATAGGACTCCATAATAGGAGTCGGGGCGGGTGTGCCTCCAAGGGCCGAGATGACGGCCGCCATACGTCCTGGCGCCCTGATGGTCTGTCCCTTGAAATCTTCCATTTTCCGGATGGGGTTTTTCATCGCAAGGGTGCTGGGACCGTTGGCATGGAACCAGAGGGGGACGACACTGTCCCACTCTTTTGGTTTAAATTTTTCGTAAAAATCGTTCATGATGATGCAGGCGACCCAGGCGGTGGGGTACCCATGGGGCAATTCACAGACCTCGGTCACAGGAAAGCGCCCTGCGGTGTAGGAAACGTGACTCAGACCGATGTCGGTAATGCCCATCTCAATACCCTTGATCATGGCGGGTGCCTTGAGTAGCGAACCACCGGGAAAATACTGGAACTTCACTCTCCCGTTTGTCCGTTCTTCGAAATCCGCAATGAAATCTTCACTGAGTTTGGATTGGCTGGATTGGGGAGGGAAATAGTTCGCAAATTTCAATTTGATGACATCCGCTGCCGCTGAAGCGCCACTGAGCGGAAGGAAGGTCACCATGAGACAAATGACTCCAAACATCAAACAACATTTTTTCAGTTTCATCTATTGTCCTCCTAATTTTGTTTTGTTTTTTTGCGGTGGACCATTTTCCCATGGCCCACATCTTCACCTCACCCTGTTCAACGCCGGCTTTCCGTGATGCCGCTGGCGGCTTTTCCGTTGAGGAGGCCGTCCTTTTCCAGCGAATCGTCCGCAAAGAATTCCAGCGCAATGCTATTTACACAGAGAATTGAATCTCTATCTTTTTGGCAATCTCCTTCAATAGTCTCGAATAGGAAGGAATCGCTTTGTCGTTTATCTGGCTTTTCAGGCCAACCGTCCAGATGGCCATCTGCAGATAGCTCCCAACAAGTTTCAACGGAACGGCCAAGGCCCTGAGGCCTTCGAAATATTCCCCTTTATCAACCACGATACCGGTCTTTCTCACCTTTCTGACCTGTTCGCGATATCTCGTCTTATCGACACAAGTAATCCGGGTAAATCTCTCAAGTTCATGTCTAGAGAGGAACTCATCGATTTTATCATCCGTTTGGAGGGAGAGGATGGCCTTTCCATGTGCCCCGATAAGAAGGGGGTGGCTGATGCCTATTTGTGATGAAATATTAAAGTCATAGGGCGATTCGGCCTTGTCCACGATGACGACCCTATCACCTGATCGCATACCGAGAAAGGCCGAGAGATGGGTGTTCTGGCTGATCTCATCCAGATACGGGTGAATAATCTGGATGATTTTAGAGCCGGCTTCCGCCGCCTTCCCAAGCACATAGAGCTTTGGTCCAAAACGGTACTTTTTATCCCCATATTCAAGCACCCCAAGATCCGCAAGGGTGTAAATGATGTTAAAGACAGTGCTCTTACTGAGGCTCAGCTCACTGGATATCTCGGTTATGCCCAAGGGTTTCTTTTCCCTTGCCATAAGCCGCAATATGTTGAAACATTTGTCTAGAGCCGGGACTCTTTTGAAATCCGATTTCATATTTTTATCCGCAACCGCACTGTTTCCCAGGGGAAACGTCGGTTCAAGGATAAAACACATTTTCATGCGGATATCAACAAAAAATGGTCAAGCATCCGTCAAAATACCCTTATTTTTTGCCTGTATATTGAAATGATAGCCCTGCAGTTATGCTTTAGATATACGACTGCGCAGAGTCCTATCCTTCGACCAGCACTTTCTGTCCCGGAACAATAGGCCTGTTTTTCGCAAAATCTTTATTGAGCCTGAGAAGATCATCAATCGTTAACCCATACCTCTTTGCAATCCCGTAAAGGGTATCTCCTTGGCGGACGGTGTGGTATCGTTTGGAGGGCGCAGAAGAATCCGAAACGCCGGGTGCCTGCCCTGAAGGACCTGCCTTTTTGGCGAGGCGCTCATATTTACTGGTGGTATCGCTGACCTCTCCTTTGAGATTCTTAATCGCTTCTTCTATCCTCACCAAGGATTGACGGGCATCTTTATTCTCCTTGTCGAGGCGATCCATCCTGTCAGTAAGCCCTTCCATGCGTCCCAGCCTCTCATCGAGCTGAGAGATGCGGGACTGCAAGCCGTCCAGGTCTTCAGGTGAGGGGCCTTTGTCGCCTCTGAAAAAGAGGACAAGGATGAGAATGAAGACCAGAAGCGCCCCTAACGCGATGAGTACGGCCCCCCCCCTGTGGCCCGAGAGCTTGGACGGCGTTCTGTTTCTCTGATTGCCTGTCTTGGGCCTTCTTTTTCGAAGGTCATCGGTAATATCATCCATGAGCTCCAATATTTCCTGTTCGCGTTCCTGGATCATTCTGTTCTCCTATTATGCCGGATTTCCCCTTTAAAAATGGACAGGGCCTGAGCAGCCCTGTCCGGCGTTCTCATATTATTCCTTTTTTACCAATTCCTCACCGCAACAGGAAAAGGTGCAGGGGGCTGCGGATGGATGGCAGCCGCAATCCTCGGCAGGCTTTCCCACATCCCTGCACTCCTTGATAACCTGCAACTCGATTCCACAGTCCTTACATGTGTAAATCTCCCCCTTTTTCATATCATGGCAACTTGGCATAGCAAAAGACCTCCTTTCACAATGTTGGGTTAAAAAGAAAATCCTCTACTTCTCCGATGCTACAAAAAAGTCGCGGCGGGCCTGGAAGGCATCCAGGGCCTGCTGAGACGTCTCTTGATCCGCTGCCCCCCTCAGAGAGGGCGGCGTCAGGCATTCCCTCCAGAACCCCAGTAGGCCGCCGGTCAGGACCTTGAGATTGGTCCACCCCCGGCGGCGCAATTCGATCCAGGCCTGGGCGGCATGGGTGGTGCCGTTGGAATAAAGGACAACGACCCCGTCACGGGGTAGTTTTTCCTCCGGCTCCAGGACCAGGGTATCGAGAGGAATGCTGATCGCACCCCTGAGATGAAAGGCATCATAGTCCTCCCGGGGCCTGATGTCCACCACTACAAGACCGGGTTCGGCCTTCATGATCTGATCCGCCAATTCCGTGGGATCGATATAATCCCGGGCCTGGAGGACCTGTGTGTGATATTCATGTCGGGCCAAAGGCGCGGCCGGCAACGGCGGACGTTTCGGCAGGATAAAAAGTCCTCCAGCAAAGAGGAGCAGGATCGCTGCGGCCGCCCCATGGCGTTTCCATGAGCGTGCACTGAGGGCAGTCGATTTTCCGCGCCTCTTTTCCAGCAGAGAAACGAGCACAAAGATTATCAGGGCGATCAGGCAGGCCGTCAGAACGACCGCTTCTTGTGAAAATTCCATGGTACTATAGAGAAACAGGGTGCCGCTGTGCAGACCCTCATAGAGGGGCCGGATGAGGGGAAAGACCTCATTAAAAAGGATAGAACCCAGAATCACGCCGATGAGAAACACCAGGGCATCCAGCTTGGCGCTGGCCAGTCCCACGAAGGCCGTTCCAGGGCACCATCCGCCCATGACAAAGCCTGCCCCAAAGATCAGGCCTCCGACAATCTGGGCCATCCAATAGGTGTCTAACACATAAACCTGGGCCTCTGAGAGCCATCCAAGGGCGACCAGATAATGATATCCCACCAGGGTGACGACGATTGTGGTGAGCAGGACCTTGAGGACGGCCATGTCCCTGAAATAGAAGACTCCGGCAAGGCGCCTGCTGCTGCCGAAACCGGCCTGTTCAAGGAAAAGGCCGGAGAGAATGCCGATCAGACAGGCGACCATGAAACCGGCGCCGCTTTGAAGGAGGCCCAGGGAATAGAGGGTACTGTTCATATCCATTCCCTCCTGAGAAAATAGGCCGCTGCGTAGCCGCCAATAAAGATGCAGGCCAGAAAGACAGCACTGCCCGTGAAGAGCAGGGCCGTGCCGGTGAGTCCCTGGGTGGCACTGCAGCCCCGTGCAAGCCGGCTTGCAAAGCCAACAAGAGCGCCGCCTGCGAGGGCAAACCATAACCGGCCCCGGGGCGATATTTGAGGCCCCCGTTCTACCATGGGCTGGATGCGCCCGGAGCCGAGGGCGGAGAGAAGTCCTCCCACAAAAACGCCTACAACCATGAAGACCAGGTGATAGTGAAGGACATGCGGCCCCCCTTGATGGAACCAGTCGCCGAAGTAGGCTGACCCTTCCACATGACGGGGAAAGAGGCCGTGCCAGACCCAGGCCGCAAAACGCGCAACACCGCCGGATGCCCCGAGACCCGTGCCAAGGAACCAGTAGGCCAGAAGCAGAGTGATCCCCAAGCCGACCCCGGCAAAATAGGGAGACCAGGTTGGGCCCCGCACCTCCAGATATCTCAGGGAAGCTTGAAGATCCGTTGTTCCGCCGTCGGCCCGGCCTTCTTCCTCTTGGAATGGTTCTTCCACCGGGCCCCTGGAGCTCTCAACCGTTTCATCCGTTGTCACTTCCTCTACCATGTTTGTTCTCCTTTCCGTACAAAAAGGGTGCCCCTGTCAAGGGCGGCTTCTCACTATTCTGCACTCCCTTCCCGCAGGTGGGAGGCAGGATCCGTCGGGGTCTGTCCGGGAACCGGAGACCCTGTTTCAGGTCGTTTTCCAGGCGCCACGGCGGTCGAAGGAAGGCTGGAGGGTGAGGTTTCACTCAGAATCCCTTTCGGCCGCAGGATTTCATCATAGTATCTGATCACACCTCCCCTCAGGAACCGGATGGGTCTTTGGGTCCTTTGCGCCAGTGCCCCTGCAACGGCCGCGGAAATAGTGCCGTCCCTGCAGACGATGACCAGGGGTCGGTTGTTCGTCATGAAGGCGGTATCGGCCATGAGTTCCTGGATCTGAATATTCACGGCACCGGGTATATGGTATTCATCAAATTGCCAGGCAGGTCGGATATCCACCACGTCCAGACCTCCGGGAAGACCCGTCATATTCCCGGCCAGATCTTCGGGGCTTATGGCTTCGGGGAGGACAATGTGCGGACCGGGGGCGGGGCCTGTCCGGGCCGGGGCCGCACCGAAAATGGAAGGTCCTTCATCCATGCCGGGCGGGGTTTCCTGCTCCTCCGACTGGAGATCGGCCGCCTCGGCATTCCCTTTGATTTCGGCGCCACAGTCATAGCTGCAGATACCCGCTACAAGAGCGAACAAAAAAGGCAAAAACCATAATCGAATGCATAGCTTCATTCATCTTCTCCTTAGAATCGGCCTATCGAAGAAGGGGCCGGCATGTTTCCTCTGCTGTGTTCCGTGCGTCATGCTTGCCGATCGTCGCTTCGGGAACCGGCCCCTTTCATCTTTCCTGATTGTCATTAAAAAGATGAATTTGGACAAGAAAAATCTGCTGAGATTCGACCTTCCTCTCATCCCGCTTCAGTCTCTTAATTTACAGAGGAATCTGTCCAGAGACCGATTGACGGCCCCCGGCTTTTCGACCATCACCATATGCCCTGCGCCTGGAATGATCTCGATTTGTGATGACGGCAGTTTTGCGTGAAGATATTCGGAATACCTCACGGGAGTCAGCTTGTCCCTCGCCCCGCAAAGGATGAGGACGGGGACCCGGATATCCTGGAGATCTTCCCGGTTGTCGAATCGATCGCAGGCCTTGAAGTCACTGTAAATGATTACAGCGGGGCACTTAAGCATGTTCCGAATGACGGGTGCCTTGACATCCTCCGGGGTGTCGGGATGGAAGGCCGCCAGATCTATGGTTGCGAAAAAGGTCTCGGGCCTCTTTGTAAGCATTTCGAAGATCTCGGGCATGACCTTCAACTTGGCTCCGGTCCCCACCAGGACGACACCCTTGAGGCAAGGGGGGGGCTTTCCCGCCAATTCTTGCACAATGGCTCCCCCCATGGAGTGGCCGACAAGGATCAAGGGCGTATCCGGCAGCGCCCTTTCGATGGTTTTTCGTACCCATCGCGCATAGGCGGGAATGGTCTCTTCGCCGAGGGGCGTCGAGCCTCCGTGCCCTGGAAGATCGATTCGATAGGCCAGGTGTGTTCCCCTGAAATAGGCGGCCTGATGATCCCATATGCCTCCATCTCCACCGGCGCCGTGGATAAAGAGGAGGGCCGGGGACCTTTCCGTACCGACCGCTTCCGGTTCAAGGACACGAATTTCGAGACTGTCAATATGGACGATCATGATTTAATCCGTCAGTATGCGATCCTTCATCTCCGAGACGTCCCGCCTTTCGGCCATCATCTTGGTGACCTTGTTGAAGCCCGTTGTGTCCCCGAGCATGATACACCCGACGATTCGATTGTCATCGACGACGATTTTCTTGTAAACGCCATCGTCCTGCAGGACCCGCGATTCCATTTCGTTGTCCGCATCGATGTCTCCGGCAGATGCCAGGTCAATACCCACGACCTTGAGGGTGTTGGCCATGGTCGTCCCCCCGTAGACGGCGTCGCCTCCGGCCATGGCGATCCCCGCCACTTTACCCTGTTCCATGGCAGCCGGCCAGATCCCATAAGGAATCCCCCGGAATTCGGCCACATCCCCGGCGGCATAGATGTCCGGCCTGCTGGTTTGAAGGTGCTCGTTGACCTTGATCCCCTTGTCCTTTTCAAGGCCCAGGGCCTCGGCCAGTTCCAGGTTGGGGCGCACACCCGCAGAGATGATGACCATCTTCGCAGGCAGGGCCTCGCCGCCCTCAAGACGCACCTTCTCTACGTGGTCTTCACCCGTAATCTCCTCGGTCTTGGCCCCGAGCCGAAAGGAAAACCCCATGCCTTCCATGATGGTTTGGAGCCGCCGGGCCCCGTCCAGGTCCAACTGCCTGGGGAGCAGGCGGGGAAAGAACTCCACGACCGTGACCTTCTTGCCGAGCTTCCGCAGGGCGTTGCCGGCTTCGAGACCGAGCAGACCGCCCCCGATGAGGACAACGTCTTGCAATTCCTTTGCCCAGGCTGCAATATCCCGTGCATCCTGCAGAGAGCGCAGGGCAAAGACCCCTTTCCTGTCCGAGCCCTTGATGGGCGGAACAAAGGAGTGACTGCCCGCGGCCAACAGAAGGGCATCGTAGGGGTGTTCCTTCACCTCTTTTGTGACGATCACTTTCTTATCGGGGTCTGCACCCGTCACCCGGGTGTTCAAGGTCAGGTCAATGTGATTGTCCCTGTACCACTGTTCTTTTTTGGCGATCAGGCCCTCCTCGGTGATATCACCGGAGATGAACTCGTTCAGCCTGATCCTGTAATAAAAGGGGACGGCCTCTTCAGTAAGGATGGCTATCTGCCCTTCCTTGTCTATCTTGCGGATGTGTTCCGCGGCCGTTGTTCCTGCGACACCGTTTCCGACAATGAGATACTTCTTCATGATGCCCCTCCTTGATTGGTCTGGTTTTGGATCATCTCAGTCCCTTTTGCGGTACCCTGCTGTTCTGCCTTTCCTGATGTCATTCTGAAACCATGTCCAGGGCACATCGGGCCGCTCCCAGAAGCGCCGCCTTATCGTTGAGGATAACACGAACAGGGATCCGTTTCATGAGGCCGCTGAACCGGCCTTTGTTTATGAAGGCCTCCAGGAAGGCGTCTTCCTTCAAGACATCAAGAATCTTGGGGGGGATGCCGCCGCCCAGATACACGCCCCCTAGGGTCATGCCCTTGAGGGCCAGGTTCCCGGCCTCTCTCCCCAGGATGGATGTAAACAATCTCAGGACCTCCCGGCACAGGGGATTTTGGCTGCGCAGTCCCTCTTCGGATATGACCCTGGCCGGATCCTCGGTTCCGAGACGTCTGGAAAGCCGCGGGGGTTCCTCGAAACGGCCCGAATCCCTGAGCCAGGAGTAGATATTGAGCAGACCCGGACCCGAAAGAAGGCGCTCCATGCTGACATGGCCGTAACGCTCATTGAGATATTCCCACAACAGGACTTCATTTTTCGTTGCAGGCGAAAAGTCCGTGTGCCCCCCTTCGGAAGGAATCGGTATGTAAGCCCTGCCGTCGAAGACGAGGAGGGCTTCCCCAAGGCCCGTTCCAGGGGCAACGAGGCCGAGATTGCCGTTTGTTGCCCCACGGGCCCTGTTCAAGGTAACCCGTTCCCTTGGGGCGAGAAGTTGAAGGGCCAGGGCGGTGGCGGTCAGGTCATTGATCAAACGGACACGGGACCATTGGAAGCGCCTTTTCAACCGGGCCTCCGAGACGCTCCAGGGCAGGTTGGTGATCCTGCTCTTTCCCCTGATCACGGGGCCGGCGACCCCGAAACAGGCGGCCTTCACAGGGGCGGGATGGGCCTGGAGAAAGCGTTCCACAATGCCTTCGAGATTCGGAGATTCTTGACTGGCAAAGGTCTTCAGTTCCATCAGCCGTGGACGCCCCCGGCCCTCCACATAGAGTCCCAAATGGATCTTGGTCCCACCGACGTCTCCCCCCAGGACCGTCACGCGCTCTCTTGTGTGCCTTGGCATGGTCGTTCCCTGTCCGCCTCAAAAGACGGCTTTCCTCAGTCTGTCTATCCCCTCAGCCGCATCGCCTTCCAGGTGGAAACGAATCACCCGGCGTCCTGCATCCATCAAGGCCTGGCGGTCGCCGAGGGCCTGGGCCGACTTGAGGGTTCCGAAAGAAAGGGAGGCCTCCTCCCTGCCGGGTTCGTCCGGGATCCCGGCATCCTCAGGCATCTCCCCCGTGATTTGGATGAAGAGCCCTTCGCCCGCGTCTCCCTTGTGGAGCTGACCCGTAGAGTGGAGAAAACGGGGACCGCAGCCCAGGGTTGTCGCCATTCGGTACTTCTTTTGAAGTGCTTCTCTGAGATCTTGTAACGCGACAAGGACCGCTTCATCCGGCTTAAGATAGGCCTGTAGGGCGATGTAACCTCTGCCTCTGCCGCCCGTTTCTCCCTTGTCGGCCTGATCAAGAAACGTTTTCAGTACCTCTTCGATGTCCCGAGCCTGAGTTTCGGCAAAGACGCTGATGCCGTCGCTTTTAAAGAGGGGCTTAAGCTCGGGGAGTTGACCTTCCAGCCTGTATGCAGCGACCATCTGGAGGGCCAGGACCTTGGCAGACTCCACATTGGGTTGGTCAAAGGGATTAATCTCCAGGATGCTCCCGGCGACGGCCGTTGCCATTTCCCATCGGAATAATTCACCGCCCAGATCGTAGAGATCACCGAGAAGGATTCGTACAACAGGATGCCCCGATTCCTCCAGGGCCTTCACTCCGGTGTCACAGGTGTCGTCGCCCTCGAGCTTCAGGTAGACAAAGAGACGATCATCGGAATAGTATTCCGGTTTCAGAAGGCGTTCCCCCTCGACAGGCAGGATTCCCTTGCCTTCCTTGCCGGTACTCTCGGCGATCAACTGCTCGGCCCAGTTCCCGAAAGGGCCAAGGGGTGGAGAAGTGATCAGGGTGATCTTGTCCCGACCCATCAGGGCCAGTTCTCCCATGACGGCGCCGAGCCGTGCCCCGGTATTGTCTCCACTCAGGGGGCAGTTGCACCCCTCATTATTACACGCCATCCTGGCGGCCCTGTCGATGAGCCGATAGAGGTCCACACCGACCAGGGCCGCGGGAACGAGGCCGAAATAGGACAGGGCCGAATAGCGGCCCCCGATATTGGGATCATTGAGAAAGACCCTTCGAAATCCCAAATCCTCCGCCGTTGCCTCCAGAGAACTGCCGGGATCGGTAATGGCGATAAAGTGATTTCCGGCCTTTTCGGAACCCAGGGCCTCTGCTGCCGCATTGTAGAAAAATTTCATGAAAGAAAGGGTCTCCACGGTCCCGCCGGACTTGGTTGAGACGATATAGAGGGTCCTGTGCGGATCGAGCCGCCTCTTTAATTCCAGTACCGCCCCGGGGTCCGTGCTGTCGAGGACCGAGAGATCGGGATATCCTTTTTTGACACCGAAGACCTGCCGGAACATCTCCGGTGCAAGGCTGGAACCGCCCATGCCCAGGAGGAGTGCGGAAGTATGGCCCTCGGCACGGATATCTTCCACAAAGGCGGTGATCTGCGGCACGGCCTCCTTCATGATCTCCGGGCCGTGAAGCCAACCCAGCCGGTTGGTGATTTCCCGGGGTTCCTCTTTCCAGACCGTATAATCGTGGCGCCAGATGCGGTGCATGGTCTTCTGCTCGCGCATCCGGTTCAAGGCGTCCTCTACCTTCTCCCGGTAGGCGCCGAGGTCTGCAGACCAACGGCTTTTCCCTTCACGGAGGCACCGCCGCTTTTCGGAAATGCTGCTCATGAGGGCATTGAAGGGTTCGGTGAAGGCCTCGATCCCCTCATCCAGCAAGTGCATCGCGATTCCCTCCAAATTAATCCCCAGATCCGAAAGCTGCCTCAGTTGGGTGGTGGCCTCCTCCAGGCCCTGTGTCAGGGATGGAGAGATGCGGCCATGGTCAAGAAAACTGTTGAGTGTGGCGGGGGGCATGGTGTTGACCGTGTCCGGGCCGATGAGCCTATCCACGTAAAGGGTGTCGGGATAAAGGGGATTCTTGCTTCCCGTGCTGGCCCAGAGGAGCCTCTGGACCCGCGCACCTCTTGCGGCCAGCCTCTCCCACGCCCTTCCACTGAAGATACTCTGAAACTCCGCGTAGGCAAGTTTCGCATTGGCAATGGCGATGCGGCCCTGAAGTTCCCTGATCCCGACAGCCTCCAGTGCCCGGTCTACGGCGGTGTCCACCCGGCTCAGGAAGAAGGAGGCCACTGAAGCGATCCTGTCCACCGGATGAGCGCCCGTCACAGACGGACCGGAAGAGGACAATTCCTCCAGGCCCCTGATATAGGCCTCTGCGACCCTTTTGTATATTTCGATGCTGAAAAGGAGGGTCACATTTACATTGACGCCCATGCCCGTCAGCTTCGCAATGGCAGGGATCCCGGCCGGGGTGGCTGGGACCTTGATCATGATGTTGGGCCGATCCAGGGCCTCGAACAGGCGCTTGGCTTCTGCCACTGTTTTTTGTGTGTCGTTTGCCAGTTTGGGATTGACTTCGAGACTGACATACCCGTCGGCGCCGCCGGTCTCTTCATAGACAGGCCTGAGGAGGTCCGCGGCCATGGCGATATCCCGAAAGACAAGGGCTTCGTAGATCTCCTCCGGCGTCTTGTCTCTTTCAGAAAGACTTATCAAATCTTCATCATAGTCCGAACTGCCCGCGATGGCCTTCTCAAAGATGGATGGGTTGGAGGTGATCCCACGAAGGCCCTTGTCGATCAGGATCTGCAATTCACCGGAGACGATGAAGGATCGACGGATGTAGTCATACCAGACGGACTGTCCAAGTTTGGCCAGATCATGGATCTTTGTCATAGAGATCTCTCCTTGCTGAGCTAAAGTTGCAGGCCGGTTTATTTATCTCGGGCCGACCTGCAAAAATCCGCTTTCATCAGGCCAACAGGGCAGCCGCTCTCAGATCCAGGATCCAAAGCAGGCTGCCTGTCACAGGCCTGATCCGGCATGCAGGCAAATCGCCCCGCTCTCCGCTGAAAATGCTTCGCAGAATCTCTGCTTTTCCATTTCCGGCCGCAAGAAAGACGATCCGCCTGCCCCTGTTCAGGACAGGCAGAGTCAGGGTGATCCGGTCCAGAAATGGATCTCCTCCAATCACATGGACGACCATCCGCCCGGAATCTTTAAGTGCCGGCTGGCCCGGGAAGAGGGAGGCGGTGTGGCCGTCCTTTCCAACCCCGAGTAAAATGAGATCAAAGACGGGGAATTGTCCTTCCTGCAAGGAAAAAAAGCGCACCAGCATCTCCTGGTAGGTTCGGGCGCCCTCGTCAGGTGGTAAACTGCCGGGCATTTGGTGGACATTTTCAGGTGGAATGGGGATGCGGACAAAGAGGTCTTTGCTGGCCGCACCGTAATTGCTTGAAGGATCTTCGGCCGGCACGCAGCGCTCATCCACCCAGAAGACATGGGTCTTGTCCCATGGGATGCGTTGCGCAAAGGGTTTCTCCGCCAGCATTCTATAGAGGACCCCTGGTGTGGAACCGCCTGAAAGGGCAACGGTGAAAAGTCCGGATCTTTCAACGGAGGCCTTTGCAGCGGTGACAAACAACTCGGCCGCCGCCAGCGAAGCCTCAGCGAGATCGGCCTTTAAGAGCACTTCGGAGTGATTGATCTTTTCATTCGATTCTTTTTCCGGTAAATTCACGAGGCTCTCTTTTCCTGGATCGCGGGAAAAACAGGGATCTCATTTCTTTATATACCCGGGATCCTTGCTCATGACAAGAATTGTGTCCGCCGCGTTTGGGCGGGACCTCAATGGGAAAATGACCCTTCTGCTCGGCTTGGTGCACAATGAGATGGCATCATCCCTGTGCCGGACTGTTTTTTTAACCGCCCTGTCTTTGCAGTTCCCCGGCGGCCCTCGGGCCCCGGGTGCCGGCATCATAGGGGAGGAGTAATTCGGCCCGGTCCCCGCAGGACTCGCACTGCCTCAGGATGGGTGTGAGGAATGACCAGCAGAGTTCGACGCCGTCCTGCCTCCAAAAGAGCATGTGGTCACCCAGCATGACATCCAGGAGGACCTTTTCGTAGGCCTCAAGGATGGGCCCCCTGTAGTTCTGATCATATCGAAAATCCATGGTGACGGCCCTGAGGCAAACCCTGGCGCCGGGGTTCTTTGTCTGGAAGGTCAAGGTGATCTTTTCATCGGGATAGATGCCGAGTATGAGTTGATTGGCCGTGATTTCTTCACCAATGACCCGGCGGAACATGGAGTGCGGAACCTCCTTGAATTGGACGGTAATCCCGGTGATTTTTTCGGCCAGTCTTTTACCGGAGGTGAGATAGAAGGGGACGCCCTGCCACCGCCAATTGTCCAGGAATACCTTCATCATGGCATAGGTGGGGATCAGGGAATCCGCGCTGACCCCGGGCTCATCCCTGTAGGCCGGAACCTGTTTGTTGTGAATGATTCCTGCTCCGTACTGTCCCAGAACCAGATAATTCTGAATCTCACCCACGGGAAAGGGCCGGAGGCTCCGGTAGACCTTGGCCTTTTCATCCAGGACACGGTCGGCCTCGAAAAGGGAGGGCGGTTCCATGGCTGTGAGGGCCAGGAGCTGCATCATGTGGTTCTGGAACATATCCCTGAGAACGCCCGCCTCCTCATAATATCCTGCACGATACTCAACCCCGAGGCTTTCGGCCGCTGTGATATTCACGTGATCGATATACCTCCGATTCCAAATGGGTTCAAAAATGGCGTTTGCAAAGCGGAACATCAGGATGTTCTGAACGGTCTCTTTTGCCAGATAATGATCGATCCTGAAAATCTGGTCCTCCTCAAAATTTTCATGCAGGGATCGATCCAGGTCAACGGCGGTCTCCAGATCCCGGCCGAAGGGCTTTTCAACGACGATCCTGGACCAGCCGTTTTCCCCTTGTCCCTCCACTGAGAGACCTGCCCGGCCAAGCATCAGGGCGCTGGATTGGTAAAGGGTCGGCGGGACGGCCAGGTAGAAGATCCGGTTTCCCCGTGTCCCATGTTCCCTGTCCAGGGCCCTGAGAAATGCGGTCAGGGCATCAAAAGAGGTGGGGTCTCGATAATCAATCGGCCGATAGTAAAGGTGTTTGAAGAAGGCGTGCCATTTCGCGTCCTCCTGTTGAATGCCCGAGGCCCCCAGCGCCTCTTTCATCCCATTCCTGAAGCCCTCGTCACTCAGGTTTGTACGTGCGCATCCAACCACGAGGAATGGATCGGGAAGACCCCCGTTGAGATAAAGGTCATAAAGTGCAGGAATAATTTTCCGGGCCGTCAGGTCCCCGGATGCCCCGAGGATGACAAGGGTGCAGGGATCCGGCTGTTCTTCGAGGAGGCAGGAAGCAAAGGGAATATGAAGATCCGGCGCCGTGGCCCTGGCCTTCGCATCCGTTGATATGTCGGCATCCCTCTCTATCACTTTCATGGCGCTCCCCTACGCGGCACAGGCCTTCAGTACAGACAACTCATGCGGCCCGGCAAGTGTCTGTTCTCTCCTTCAACCGGCGGAGTCCTCTCACGTCTTCTCCCTGGCGGATAACACGGCATGGCCCCCGAATTCCCTTCGCAGGGCCGCGACCACCTTGTCGCTGAAGGCGTCTTTTTCCCTGGATTGAAAACGGCGCATCAATGACAGGGCGATGACCGGGACGGAAACCCCTGTGTCCACAGCCTCCCGCACGGCCCATCTCCCCTCCCCGGAATCCCCCACATAGCCCCGAATCCCGGAAAGTTTGTTGTCTCTTAAAAAGGCGGACTCGGCCAGTTCCAGCAACCAGGAACGGATAACACTTCCCTGATTCCACAGGTGGGCCAATTTGGCGTAATCGAGGGAGTCGACATAGGGTGAGGCCTCCAGGATATGAAATCCCTCCCCGTAAGCCTCCATCATGCCGTACTCGATTCCGTTATGGACCATCTTGACAAAATGGCCGGCTCCCGCAGGCCCACAGTAGAGATATCCCTCCGGGGGAGCCAGGGTCTTGAAGAGGGGTTCCAGGAATATGTAGGTGTCACGGGGGCCTCCAATCATGAGACAATATCCATTTTCCAGGCCCCATATGCCCCCGCTCACACCTGCGTCCATGAAATGAATACCTTTCTCCGACAGGGATTCGGACCGGCGCACATCCTCCCGGTAGTCCGTGTTGGCCCCGTCGATGATGATGTCTCCTTCGGAAAGGATGTCCCTGAGTGAGTCGATGTGCGCATCCACAGCCGGACCGGCCGGGAGCATGAGCCAGAGCGTACGTGGGGCCGTGAGCCGATCCGCCACCTCGGCCAGCGAGTAGGCCCCGACGGCCCCTTCCCGCACAAGTTGATCCGTCTTTGCTCGAGTCCGGTTATAGGCAATGAGCCCATGCCCCCCCCGCAGGAGTCGTCGGGCCATGTTCATGCCCATACGTCCCAGCCCGATCATGGCGATGTCCATTGATTGTTTCCTCCCCTGTGCATCAGGCCTTGCTCGATTTTCCCGCTCACCATTCTGATTTCAAATTCAGAGAGGGCGCCCTCCCTCATCCCCAGAAAAATACTATGATATTAAGGCAGTCCCTATTCCACCATAGGGTAAAATCCCCATAATGTGAAGGAAAAGACTTTAATTTTGAACCTGTCGGTTTGGCCTGTTCAATAATTTGGGGAACACCTCCTTGCCCAAACCGTGGTATCGTGTTATGCATCACAAGAAAAAACCCTGACACGTCAACCCATCGGGCCTGTGGAAAATTGTGGAGAGCTGACGGCCCGGCTGACCGGGCATGACGTATGAAAACGGAGAAGACATGGTCATTCTCGACGACATTATATCGACACTGAATTTCGATGCCACGGTAAGGGATATACGCCAGGGGGTTTTTCACACCGGTGTGCTCACCAGAAACTGCGGCCTGGCTGCGTCCCTGCCCCGGGACGCCCTGAGACAGGCTCCCCCGCTGGTAAGGGAACCCGGACACCTCTTGGAAAAGACCCCGAGAGAATTGGCCTTGATGTCTCACTCGGAGAGCATCCTGGAGGCGGCGATCGGCATGGCTGCCATCAATTCGCTCATTGACGTGGATCTGCGTGCCTGCGTGGAGCTCAATGCGGCCGAGGTCATACTGAAAAAGGGGGAAGACCGGAGGGTGGCGATTGTAGGACACTTTCCTTTTCTGGCAAGGGTTCGTGAGAGGGCCAAAGATCTTTGGGTTATCGAAAAAAATCCGAAGGAAGGCGATTTCAGTGAGGCAGACGCAGACCGCCTCATCCCCCAGGCCGATGTGGTGGCCATCACGGGAACGGCGTTGACTAATCACACCCTGTCCCATCTCCTGAAGTTGTGTGCACCCAAGTCCTATATCATCATGCTGGGCGATACGGTGCCCCTTTCACCCGTCCTGTTTGATTACGGTGTGGACGCCCTTTCCGGGACATGGGTCGTCGATGTGGATCTTGCATTAAAATGCGTCAGTCAGGGTGGGAACTTCCGGCAAATCAGAGGCACGAAGCGGTTTACCATGACCAAGGCCGGTGATTAAAGAGCTGCTGGAGGGAGACAGGCGGAAATGATTCCAATGGGAAGATGGCGCTCCTCTCAATAAGCCCCCGGTCTTCAATCCTGTTCCCATGAGATGCATTCAGCCGGACAAAGGGCTATGGCTTCCTGCACTTTCTCTTCGGAGTAGTCAGGGAGATCCGCAACCTCTATGAGCCCGGTCGCCTGGTTTCGTTTGAATATCTCAGGACAGACTTCGAGACAGGATTCACAATCCGTGCAGGCGCTCAAGTCAATGACAGGGGCCCTTTGCAACGGAATTTCTCCCTTTTCCATGCCAGATACTCACCATAGGTGAAAGAGGTGCCCAGTTCAGATCCCTGTGGACGGGGAGGCTGCTTTTTGCAGGCACGACAGCGCGTTTTGCTGCACTCCTGACACTGCAGGCAATCCGGACACTTCTCTTTCTTTCGGGTTTGTCGCCTCATGTCTTTCTGTGCGTCGAATTTCACATAGGTCTATTCCCTGGGCAGTTCTGCGGCAATCTTCCCTGCCAGCTCCCGGCAGGCCTTTAACCCTTCGGCGTCCGGGACATAGTGAATTTTCAGCCCGGGGTCAATGAGCTTGAATTTCATCGTCTCCAGCTCACTAGAGATCATTTTTACCGCTTCACCGCTCCAGCCGTAGGATCCGAAGGCGGCCCCGATCTTGTTCTGGGGTTTCAGCCCTTTCATATAGGTCAAGAAATCGCTGACGGTCGGAAAGAGGCCGTTGTTTAAGGTTGGAGAACCCACAATGACCGCCCCGGCATCAAGGACTTCGGTCATGATATCGCTCCGGTCGCAACGCCTCAAGTGGACCGGCTTGGCGTAGACCCCTTCCAGAGAAAGGGCCTCGGCAACGGCCTCGGCCATGGCTTCCGTGCTGTGCCACATGGTATCATAGACAACAACCGCCTTCCTTTTGGGTTTCTGTGTGCTCCATTCCACATAGGCATTGATGATCTCGGCGGGATCCCTGCGCCACATGATACCGTGGTCCGGGCATACCATGTCCAGGGCCAGGCCGCTTTCCTTCACTTTGTCCACGAGTTTGAGAATCAGGGGAGCATAAGGGAGCAGGATATTGGCGAAGTATTTACGGGCATGGGGCATGATCGCATCGCCGATCTCGTCATCGAATCTTTCCGGACCGGCATAATGCTGGCCAAAGGCGTCACTTGAGAAGAGGATACGGTCTTCGTTGATATAGGTGAACATGCTGTCCGGCCAGTGAAGCATCCTGGTTTCCATAAAGGTGAGGGTCCTTTTCCCGATATTCAGCGAGCCCCCGTCTTGGACGGGCCGGTAATTCCATTTCTGGGGAAAGTGGAGGGAAAGATTTTTGTATCCCATCTGGGAACAATAAAGGGGCTTGTCTTCTCCTATCCGATGCATTACTCGGGGGAGCCCCCCGGAATGATCCATCTCCGTGTGGTTGCTGATGACGACATCTATTTTCCCGGGATCGACGATTTCACTGACATTGAGAATAAGATCGTCCTCAAAGCCCTTCTTCACCGTGTCAATAAGCGTGATCGTTTCATCCATAATGAGATAGGCATTATAGGTGCTGCCCTGGTGAACAGAGTAACCATGAAAGTCTCTGATGTTCCAGTCAACGGCGCCCACCCAATAGACATCTTTTGCAATCTCAATCGGTTTCATATTATCCCTCTTTCATGTTGTTCGATTTTTATTTGAAATGAACAGGTCAGAATCTGAAGGTGCCGGCAATTGTCGGGGGTCCTCAAGACTTGCTCACACACAGGACCACTATTTCGCGACGGGCATGGTGATCTTGAATTCCGTGCCTTTTCCCTGTTCACTTTTGAGGGTGAAGGTGCTGCCTTCATGCTCCTCAATGATGCGCCTCGATATGCTCAATCCTAGACCGCTGCCGTCCCGTTTGGTCGTGTAAAAGGGAGAGAAGATTTTCTCCTGGTCCTCAGGGGGGATGCCGCAGCCATTATCGGTGACGGTGATTTCCACCTTATCTTCTTTCAAACGGGATCGGATAGTCAATTCCCCGTCCTCTTCGATGGATTCTATAGCATTCTTGGCCAGGTTGAGAAGGACCTGTTCCAGTTTCGCCTTGTCCGCCCTGATGATCAAAGCCCCACCCTCCGTGTCGATTTTGGAGCGGATGTTTTTTTTCCTGCAGTCGTCTCTAAGCAGTAGATGGATGTCTCTGAGCAGGGCATTAACATCCGTCTCAACAATGGTCAGGGGTTTTGGCTGGTAGTATGCGCCCAGTTCTCTGAGAAGATACTCCAGTCTTGCCACTTCCTTTTCGATGATCTGCAACTTGTTGACAACCTGGGCGTCTTCGGTCTTTTGGACCAACTGATGTGCAAATCCACCGATCATCATCAAGGGGTTCTTGATTTCGTGCGTGATTTCGGCTACGAATCGCCCCAGGTCCGCGAGGCGCTGTGATTTCGTAAGCCGTTCCTGGAGGGCCTTGGTCTCTGTGAGATCCCTCACGATACCCGTGAAATAGAGTTTTCCCCCGACCTCCGATACGGAAAATGAGATGTGGGCGGGAAATGTATCCCCGTTTTTTCGCTTAGCGGGGATTTCGGCCCCGTGACCGATTCGCCTTGGGACCCTGGTCTGGACATAACGCTCAACAGCGGCACGGTGCCCCTGACTGCAGCCGGGCGCCATGATCATATCCAGGTCCCGCCCGATCACCTCATCCCGGCTGTAGCCAAAAATCTTTTCTGCGGCCCTGTTGAAGAATAGGACCTTGTGCTTTTCATCTATGGTGACAAAGGCCTCATTGGTGTTCTCCACGGCACCCTTGAGAACACTCAGTTCTTTGTCCCGTTCAGGGCGGTCATTCATATTGTCATCTTATTCTTCCTTTTCGAACTGATCCTTTGTCGCACCGCAAACAGGACAGGTCCAGTCGTCTGGGAGATCGTCGAATGAGGTTCCCGGATTAACGCCGTTGTCGGGGTCTCCTTCAGCAGGATCGTAAACATAGCCACAAACAGTGCACACATACTTGTCCATAATTTTGCCTCCCCATATCGTTTTTATGTCTCAAGATTGTAACAATAGCCTACTCGCTGAAGCAAATCAACATGAGAGTGCAGGTTCGGATGGCCCTCTCCCGGAAGGTTTGCAAAGAAAAAGGTGCTCCGCTCCGCTGATCTGCAGAAAAGATGAGAAGAATCACACCAAAAAGACCTTGGCTCAGGCCGCTTCCATGGCCCGCCTGTCCGCCATATCCATGAGGACCCTTTCCCTGGTCTTGTCGATACCCAGTGCCCTTCGTTTTTGATCAATGTGCTGGATCATCAAATGGGCCATGTCGTAGGGATCCCGGGTAAATCCCCACTTCCCGAAACCAAGCTCCCCAAGACCATCGAAAAGGAGTTTGTGGAACTTTGTTTCCTCGATGATGGGGAAGGTGACACCGAAGACGGTGAAAACCCCGGAGGCCACGAAATAATGACCTATGGAGATGGCCTTTTCGCTCATCCACTCGGGGGCCGCGCCTGCGACCGGCAAATCGGCGATGCTGTCTCCGAGTCCTCCTACCCGGACCATTTCGGCACAGGCTATAAGAATCCGGCTGTTGTCTACGCAGGAACCGAGGCCCAGGACAGGCGGCATGCCCACGGCCTCGCAGACCTCCCGGAGCCCCTCTCCTGCCAGGTGCGCAGCCTCGGGGGTGTAGAGTCCCGCCTTTGCGAGAGAGATCTGTGAACATCCCGTCTGCACCACAAGGACGTCGTTCTTGATGAGTTCCTTGACCATCTCCACATGGACCCAGTCGTGCCTCACCCTGGGGTTGGTGCAGCCCACTACGCCGGCGACCCCCCGAATGCGGCCGTTGATGATATTGTCATTGAGAGGGGTGTAGGATGCCCTGAAGGTCCCTCCAAGCATGTAATTTACGTATTCATGGGAAAACCCATGAATCCCCAAGTTTTTTATTTTCGGAATCTCAATGGGCAGGTTGCGGTTCTTAAACCTTACGATGGCCATTTCAACGATTTCATCGGTGCATTTTCTGGGCTCGTGTTCCACGAATTCTATGTGCTCGGCACCCTCTATATGGCATCTCGGGTTTGTAGTGAACAACCTGGTGCCATAACAGTCCGCCACTTTGGCCAGTCCCTGTTTGATGCACTGGACATCCACGCCCATGGCGTCCACGGCTCCGGTGATCAATATGGCCTCTGTGGACATAAAATTTCCCGCATGCGGGATACCATGGCGGGAAAGCATCTCGGCCCCGGAACAGCACATACCTACGAGGTTGATTCCCTTTGCCCCCGCATCCTTGGCCGCCTGGATCAAAGACGGATCACTGACAGAATCGAGCATGGACTCAAAGAGGTTGGGTTCGTGTCCGTGAATGATAATATTGACTTCGTCTTCCTTGAGGCATCCCATATTGACTTCGGCCCGCACAGGCGTCGGGGTTCCGAAAAGGATGTCGGAGATCTCGGTGGCTACCATGGAGCCACCCCAACCGTCGGCCAGGGCCGTACGGCTGCACTGCTTGGTGATGTTTTCATAATGCTGGTCCACACCCATGTGGGTTCGATGCATGAGTTCCATGATCTCTCTCATGGCCCCCCTGGGTACCACGCCCTGCTTGCGCCAGGTCTCCAGGGTCTTTCGCGGGACCCTTTGGGCGAAGGGGATTTCTCCTTCCACCTGGACATAGGTGCGCTCGAGTTCTTTGTAGAGGTCTTTTGCAATCTCCTCGGTGCTGCGCCCCTCCACTTCAATGCCGATCTCCCCCGCGACCTCCCGGAGTTTGATGGGATCCTTGATCTGGTATTCCTGGATATTTCCGTTGACCACCTCCCTGAACAGGTCCAGCATGCTCATGCCGTGGTCCGTGTGGGCTGCAGCGCCGCTTGCAACCATGCGGGCAAAATTCCGGGCCATAATCGTGTCGATGGTCGCCCCGCAGACCCCCACCTTGCCGTAAGGATCCTTGGCACTCAAACGGCAGGGGCCCATGGAGCAGTGCTTGCAGCAGGCCGAGTCGGCCCCTATGGGGCAGGCCTTCATTTCGGCGGCCCGGTGGAAGGCCGTTTCCACCCCATCCCGCTCGGCCTTTTCAAGCATCTGGGCCGTAGCCTCACAGATTGTGGCATCCTTTATGTTTAAACCCTTCTTTTCGATCTTTACGTTCTTCTCCTTTTCCATTCATCCACCTCCTTCATGGATTTTCTTCTCTCCTTCATGGAGATTGTTAACCATTACTGAAACATAGGAAAATCGTATGAATTTAGCCCTTTCCAATAACTGTGTGGAAATCATGATTTCCTTTCGAATTTTTCAAAGGGCTAAAGTGTTGCGGAAAATCATACAGCCCTCTTCCAGATCGCAACAATACCATCTTTCCCGAAAATGAGCTGCACCAGTTCCCAGCCCTGGGACCCCCTGTCATTGAGCGTCCCGATAAGGACACCGAGGCCGTCCTTTCTGAGGTCGGCCAGGCTGCAATCTCCATGTTCCGTACAGAAGTAGACGAGTTGTTCAAATTCATCGGCAGGGTGTTTTGTAATGTCATATTCAAAGTTCATGCTGGACCTCCAGGGAAATGAAAGCGAAGACAAATGTTGAGAACGGCAACGCGCTTGACGCGAAGTTGATTGAGCACTCTTCAAAGGCGCGAATATTCCTTGGGAAGAAAGGCACAATGCGTAGGATAACCCGCATGGCACGATGGGAGACACTGCTTACTGTAGCGCGCAAAAGAGTGTATCGGGGCTGAAGGTGCCCGGTTGTGAATTATCAAAGGAGACGCAGTGGCTGGAAAATGCTGCTAGTCTCCGGTGTCAAGGGTACACTGGGTGAAGTCAATTTCTTGACCGCACCCGGAACATTTGTGCTTCCGATCAAACTCATCTGAAAAAATTTCCTTTTCTTTTCCGCAGTTCGGGCATTTGCAGACAAAGGATTTGAGGTTCTTGAACTGTTCAAAACCGGGGCAGTGTTGGGGTGTCGTCATGGGTCGGCCTCCTTTTCCGGTGAAATAATCGGTTAAATCCGCCTCCCGGGAAAACCCGGGTCCTTGGAAACCCGCCGCTAGGTCACATCGGCGACCTTGTAGCCCTTTTGTTTTAAGTCTTCCACGGCCAGTACGGCATCTTTGGCCTGGACACGCAGGATGATCCACCACCCGCCGCCTTCCTCGGACCTGGGTAGACTCATCAGGCTCATGACGGGGATTTCATGCGCATCAAGGACCTCTGCGAGCCCCTTGATGTATCCAATGCGCTTGCCTGAGGTCTTAAGGGTGATTCTTTTGGTATCCTCTTCGCCGAGCCCCAGGGCGTTGGCCACAACCGCAGCGAGATCCGATTGGGTAATGATACCGACAAGTTCGCCGTTCTCGAGGACAGGGGAAGCGCCAATGCCAAGCTCCCTTCCCATCAGGATGGCCTCTTCCAGGGGCAGATCCGGCGAGACGGTCTTGGGATCTCGAAGCATAATCTCCTCGACAGTCATTTGGGAAATAATATGGTTCAGTTCCCATATACTGAGGCTCGTGGCATCAGAGGGGGAAGCGTCACGTATCATCGCCCTTGTGACAAGTCCGACGAACTTTCCATTCTTCGTGACAGGCAGTCGTTTGATCTTGTTGTGCTTCATGATGTCGAGTGCCGCCATAATGGGAGTATGAATATCGACCGTGATCACATCAGTTTTCATGAAATCTCTGACTCTCATGAACAGCCCCCTTTGTGAGCAGGAGAAAAAGGGTATTTGAGTTTTTGTGTGAATTTAGCCCTTTCCAATAACTGTGTGGAAATCATGATTTCCTTTCGAATTTTTCAAAGGGCTAAAATGTTACGAATTTTTTATAATGCCGTTTCCCTAACCACGATCTATCTGCCTGCGTGGTTTGCTTCGGTTTTGCAGACTTCGGTCGCATCGGGCTCCAGAATGGATCATAAGGTCCGTTGGCAATCTAATCTTGTTCGACTTCCTCCAGTTTCCCTTTGTGCTTGGTGCCGCAAAGCGGGCAGAGGATGTCGATCTCTTTTTCGTCCCCGATGAATTTTTCCCGAAGGGTCTCAGGGTTGATGTGGCTGATGGATCCACAAGCGCATGCAGGACATTCCGCCCTCACCCTGTACTTCTTTTCAGACATGTTTCAACCCTCCACAATGAGGTCATTTGAGTCTCGGATCGCTGCCCGTCTGACCGCAATCCGGGATATAACAAGAGACATCGACAAACTCACATTTCTCCTTGCAGGCCGGACACTCCTCCGGAGGCTTTTCCGCCTGCAGGGAGTACCCGCAATTGGTGCATTTCCAGTCCGGCATATCAAGACTCCTTCCTCTTTTCAGGCCCCAGGGGCTGAGCCGGTGGCGTAGGGATCCTCCGGCCCAGCTCCCAATCGAGCAGGAACATGCCGCCGCTTGTATCCCCCATATGCTCGATCTTCAGGGCCGCTTCGTTGCGGTGTCTTTTCTCTTAGAAGTGGGTCTAACCTTTCCACAGACCGTGGATGTTGCAGTATTCGCGGGCGGTCACCTGGGCCGCATCAATCTGGAATATTGCTTCCGGTGTGTCCCCCGGGTTTAAAAACTGCCGATAGGCCTTGCCGTCAGCAATGATCTCAATCCATTCAATGTAGTGCTTTTCCTCCATGGGGTGGGCCACGCTCCCCACCTTGACCTTGAATCCGTCTGCCGTCTTTTCAACCACCGGCACGTGTTTCTCTTTGGCGGCATCCACGGTATTCTCCGTAAAGAGTTTCATGGGTTCGCCGCAGCAGACCAATTCTCCTGCCCCGGCATGAAGCACCTCAACAATGTTGCCGCACTTTTCACATTTGTAAACCTGTAATTTTTCTGTCATCTTGATTCCTCCTCACTTTGGAATTGGTTTCTTTGACGCATCCAGTGAAACTTCCGAGGGCTGTTGAGCTTTAAAACAGTTTATTCACAGCTTCCAGTACAGCCCTATAGTCGGGTTCTTCAGTGACCTCTTGGACAAGTTGAATATATTGAAGGACGCCTTCTCGATCAACCACGAAAATCGCTCGTGCGAGGAGGCGCAACTCTTTGATAAGTACCCCATAGGCAGTGCCGAAGGCGGCATCCCGATGATCGGAAAGGGTGGTCACCCTATCCACGCCTGCTGCACCACACCATCGTTTCTGGGCAAAGGGCAGGTCCATGCTCACGGTAAGGACGACTACGTCATCCCCCAGTCCGGAAGCCTCTTCATTAAACCTGCGGGTCTCCATGTCACAGACCGGGGTGTCAAGAGAGGGCACCGAGCAGAGAACGACGATCTTTCCCTTAAAGGAAGACAACTTCACGGGGGCAAGATCATTATTGAGGATTTCAACATCCGGGGCCACATCCCCTACCCTGAGTTCCTGTCCCAAAAGGGTCAAAGGCCCCCCCATCATGGTGATCAATCCGGCACGTTCTTTCATTCTGAGTCTCCTTTTCGGCAATAGGTGAAAGGACACGGAAAAGATCTGGATAAGTCTCCCTAGTCGCTTTCCTACCAGTTCTCACCAAGCAGTTCGAAATGGGCTTGGGGATGGGCGCAGGCAGGGCAGGATATAGGGGCTTCCTTCCCCTTATGCAGGTACCCGCAGTTTCGACATCGCCACACCACTTCTGAATCCCGTTTGAAGACGCGGTCCGCCTCAATGTTTGCTGCGAGATCGAGGTAACGTTTTTCATGCTGTCTCTCAGCCACCGACACATAATCGAAGACGGCGGCGATATCATTGAATCCTTCTTCTCGTGCCGTCTTGGCATACCCAGGGTACATCTCGCTGTGTTCATAATTTTCGCCGGCGGCGGCGGCCTTCAGGTTTTCAAGGGTCGTCCCGATGACTCCAGCAGGAAAATTCCACTGCACCTCAACCTCTCCGCCCTGGAGGAATTTAAAGAATCTTTTGGCATGCTCTTTTTCCTGATTGGCCGTTTCCTCAAATATGTCCGCGATCTGTACGTAGCCCTCCTCTTTTGCCTTACTTGTAAAATAGGTGTAGCGGTTTCGGGCCTGAGACTCGCCGGCAAAGGCTGTGAGAAGGTTTTTTTCTGTCCGGCTCCCCTGTAATTCGCTCATGTTTTTCCTCCCTTATTCAAATTTACGAATCATTGGCTTCTGATTCCTCTGATTCAGCCTCCACGCATTCGTTGCAAAGCCCAAGAAACTCCAGTTTATGTCCGAAGATTCCATACTTCGTCAAGTTGCCCAGGGCCTTTTCAAGGACCTCCAAGGCATCGTCAGAGGGTTCAATGGGAGCGTCCTCAATTTTACCACAACGGACGCAGACCGCATGGTAATGTTCGGATGTGTCGGCATCGAAGCGCATTTGGGATTGGCCCGGTTCGATCTTTCTAATGAGTCCGCAGGTCGCAAGAACATCGAGATTCCGGTAGACCGTTCCCAAGCTGATTCGCGGAAGTCTTTTCCTCACCCTTTCGTAGATTTCGTCTGCGGTGGGGTGGGAAGGAACCTTCCGTAATTCTTCCAGAATCACATTACGCTGATGGGTTATCCGGTATCTTTTTTCGGGCACCATAGGGCAATTTCATATAATATTAGTAATGATTACCAGTATGCGGTCTCGTATGAGCCTTGTCAAGTCTTTCACCTGTTCGGTTCCACTTGGAGTGTGTTATTTTTTTGGGGGCACAGGAGATTCCACCGTTTCTCCAGGGAGTTCATTCCTTGTGCGTCCCAAATTGAAGCCTTGGATTCACGCCCCCTCCGCCGCTACAGAGCCGGGCCCTGCAAGGGGGCGGAACATCTTTTTCCCGGCACCGCAGATAGGGCAGGTCCAGTCCTCTGGGAGATCTTTGAAGGGGGTACCTTTCGGGATCTTACCTTTACGGTCTCCCCTGTCCGGGTCATAGATGTATCCGCAGTTTGTCGTCTGGCATTGCCACATTTCCTCTGGAAGGGCCATGATTCCTCCATAATCCAAAATTTTTGTAGCATGCGGACCGTCCCAGAACGGCCGCCTGGTTGGTTTGCACGCAGAAACACCTATTTCCGGATCAGTACGACAAATTTGGTCGGCTGTTACTCCGGCTTGAAGAAGGCCTTTGCAGAGGCTCCGCAGACCGGACACTTCTCAGGCGGCTCCTTTTCACAGGTATAGCCGCATACGGAGCAGACATAGTAATCGACCTCTTCGAGGTCTTCCATATTGTCAAAGGCATTCTGATAGAGGTCGGCATGCACTTTTTCAACGGCATTGGCGTAGGTAAAGCTCCGCTCGGCGATTTTATGGCCCTCCTCTTTAGCCTCTTCGATCATTTTAGGGTACATGCTCTTGAATTCGTGGGTTTCGCCGGATATGGCCTCCTTGAGGTTCTCTTTCGTGTTTTTTACGGCCTTCAGTGCCCGAAGATGGGAGTGGGCGTGGACAGTTTCAGCAGAAGCCGCGGCCCTGAAAAGTTTCGCGATTTGTGCTTTTCCTTCTTTTTCGGCCTGATCGGCAAAGGCAAGGTATTTTCGATTGGCTTGGGATTCACCGGCAAAGGCCTCCAGCAGATTCTGTTCGGTTTTGTTCACGGCATGTCTCCTTGTCTTTTTTTCAGATTAAGATAATTCAGGGCGGTTCAGTGGGAAATGGGGTGAAGCATGTATTTTGAGAGGAAAAAGACCGGATTTGAATGGGGATTGCCTTTGTCAGGTCAATGATTACTTTTAAATATATTGGATATGACATAATGCCAGGGGGAAAGCCGTCATGGCCCAAAAAAAAGACACTTCGGACGTGAGGGGAAGGGGTAATAGACTCGTTGATGAAAAGAGTCCATACCTCCTCCAGCATGCCTACAATCCCGTGGAATGGTTTCCGTGGGATGAAGCGGCCTTTGAAACGGCCCGTAAGCAAGACAAACCCATTTTTCTTTCGATCGGCTATTCGACCTGCCATTGGTGCCACGTGATGGAAAAGGAGTCCTTTGAGGACCCGGAAGTGGCGGCCCTCATGAACGAAACCTTTGTATCCATCAAGGTGGACCGCGAAGAGCGGCCCGATCTGGACCACGTTTACATGGCGGTATGCCAGGCCTTGACAGGCCGGGGTGGCTGGCCCCTGACGATTCTCATGACCCCGGAAAAGAAGCCCTTTTATGCAGGGACCTATATTCCCAAGGAAAACCGTTTCGGACAACCGGGATTGATGGCCCTGATACCCCAGATCAGGACCTTGTGGACGGAGCGCCGTGTCGAGATAATCAGATCCGCGGAAGAGATCTTGAAGGCCATGAAGGGCATGGCACATGCCCCGTCCGCAGGCAACCTGGAGCGGACTATCCTGGATAGGGCCTATGAAGAATTCGAACACCGCTTTGATGCGATCTATGGCGGCTTCGGTCAGGCCCCCAAATTCCCGTCTCCCCACAATCTCCTGTTCCTGCTCCGGCACTGGAAACGGACGGGGAGGCCGGAGGCCCTCAAAATGGTAGAGAAGACCCTCAGGGAGATGCGCCATGGCGGCATCTGCGATCAGATCGGTTATGGTTTCCACCGTTATTCCACGGACAGGGAATGGCTGGTCCCTCATTTCGAAAAGATGCTCTACGATCAGGCACTCTTGTGCCTGGCCTACCTCGAAACCTATCAGGCTACAGGAGACTCCTTTTACAGCAATACGGCCGAAGAGATCCTGATCTATGTGCTGAGGGACATGACTTCCCCCGATGGTGGGTTCTATTCGGCGGAAGATGCAGACAGTGAAGGGGTTGAGGGAAGATTTTATGTCTGGAAGGAAGAAGAATTACGAAAAATATTGGCCAAGGAAGAGGCGGACCTTATTTGCAGGGTATTCAATGTGAAGGAGCAGGGCAATTTCCATGAGGAGGCCAGCCGTAAAAAAACGGGAGCCAATATCCTTTATCTGGGCAAGGGACTTCCTGAGATCGCCCACGAACTGAATCTTCTGCCTGAAATCCTTGAGGACAGGATCGCCGCTGCAAGAGAAAGGCTTTTTCGGGCAAGAGAGGATCGCATTCATCCCCACAAGGATGACAAGATCCTTACCGACTGGAATGGACTCATGATCGCGGCCTTCGCTCGTGGGGCCAAAGTCCTGGGGGACGACCGGTATGCTGAAGCTGCTGAAAAGGCGACCGATTTTATCATGACAGTTTTGCGAAAAGAAGACGGACGCCTCCTTCACCGTTACAGGGACGGGGGGGCCGGTATCGCTGCGCACCTGGACGATTATGCCTTTTTCGTCTGGGGGTTGATAGAGCTCTATGAAGCAACCTACGAAGCAAGCTTTTTGCGGACGGCCCTGGAAATCAACCGGGATATGCTGAGGCACTTTTGGGACCATGATCATGGGGGTCTCTTCTTTGCTGCTCAGGATTCCGAGAGACTGATTCTTCGAAACAAGGAGGCCTATGACGGGGCCATCCCCTCCGGTAACGGGGTGGCCATGCTCAACCTCCTCAGATTGGCACGCCTCACAGGTGATGCGGAATTGGAGGAAACCGCGGCTGCCGTCGGTGAAGCCTTTTCCGGCCAGATCAAGCAGATGCCTTCGGCCTTCACCCAGTTCCTGGCGGCATACGATCTTGCCCTGGGGCCTTCCCACGAGGTTGTGATCGTGGGGCCAACGGGATCAGAAGAAACGATGAAAATGTTGAGTGCCCTGCAAACGGCCTATAATCCCAGCCTCGTGACACTTTTCAGGCCCTCTGGGCAAGAGAATCCCGAGATTGAGGAAATCGCCCCATTCACCAGAAGTTATTCAGCGCTGGGTGGAAAGGCTACTGCCTATGTCTGCAGGGACCATTCCTGCAGCGTTCCCACCACGGATGTCAAGGCCATGTTGAAGATTTTGAGTCGGGAGGCGGAAGGGGCAATTTAAAAAAGATTGCGACACCGCGCCTCCTCCATTCAATCACTCGGGTTCCATGTATCTTTCGACGACCCGGATGAAATCAACCTCCATATGCTGATGATGTTCCACTGTGGAAGCCTCAGTCAGGTTCCAAAGTTGCTGAGTTAAATTGATGGATTCCAGGAAGAAAGGCTCGGGTATGGGGATGCCGCAGTTTTGAAATAAGGTGTGAACATTCAACGCCATAATGTGTCCAAAGCTGAAACCGCAGTAAGCGGTGTTGGAATCCCAATATACGCCCTGGCCCTCAACCGAAAATTGAAGGCTAAGCCCGTTGTTAAATTCAAAGCTCAGATACTGCCAGGCGGCAGTCGTACCCTCTGCGGAAGGCGGCTGCGCATTAATGGAAAGATCGTCGATCTTGAACTGTAAACAGGTTTCCGCTGTAACCATTAAACCGTTTGGGTGGTCGGCATCTACAAGATCCAGGTGCGAACTGTTGAATCGCGGACTCTTGTAGCCCATGAATCTCAAGTTGTCTTTGAGAAGGACCCCATTGTCCACGGCATTTGATGTCGTGCCGTTGTCCGGGTTTTCATCGGGAACGGTATGAATCCATGGATACTTCCCATCCAGACCGTTGTCCCACTCTTCATTAAATCTTATGTCCCCCAATGAAAAGGATTTCCCGATTACACAATTCTCTTCGTTTCCAAGTCTTCCCCGGTAAGCAAGCATGCAAGTAATGGAACCATAACTGTCCAGGGGAACAGATCGGGACAGATAGAACAGGACATCCGTCGCCTCACCATACTGAAGGGTGCCGCTTTCCACGTCATTTGACCGGATGAATATGTCGTCGCTCCCATCGGGATTTCCCCCCACAGGCGTGTAGCGGACGACAACAGTAAAGATCCCATTGTTCATTTGTTCTTCACTGGGCGTGATATTTTTAACGTTCAGGAATATGGCACATATAGAATTGTCAAGAAATATGGGCAAGGCGGATGCCTGCAATTTACCGCGAAAGAAATAATTCAAAAGGCCGGCTGAGTAGCCAATAGCACGAGGTATGAGTCTTTGGGAATAATCCTCGTAAATGGCATCGTCCAGTGTGGCCGCTTCATGTACCAATTTCCATTCGCTGGAATACGGATCAAAACAATATTCAAACACTGAAGCTGTGGCCAGGCGGTAGCCTGTTTCACCATCGGCGACTTTTTTTTGGTACTCTCTTAAGACCTTTCTTGACGGGTCCTTTGGGTCCGGTATTTCATATTCCGTCAATTCGACACTTGTGCATGCGGGATAAGGAAAAGTGTCCGTTGTGAACATGGTGTCCAGGCTCAAAAAATTTGCATTGGCATACTCCGAAAGGCCGATGTCGGATCGTAATGTATCTTCGGGAATTTCGCCCGTGTATATTTCCGTGTCAAAGAGGTTTGCAACAGGAACGGGCGCAAGCGTACTCGGGTTTCCAATTACGGTCGGGTCAAATGGAATATAATCGTAGGTCAAAATTTTCGCCAAATTTATCTGTTTAGAGACCCAAGTCTCATAGTTATAAAATATATGGACATCATCCCTTGTATGGGAGGGGACCGACATATCCTGCACCAAATGCATGAGCTGCCCAAGCCCCCTGAAGGTAGCTGCAAAATTATCATCCCGCTCTTTTTTGTTTTCAGCCTTAAGCGCATTGTAAAAATAACCTCTGACATCATTCCATGAGTAATACCCGTGAGGAGTTTGCGTTCCTTCCGGCGCTTGAGACCATTGGATGGATGATGACCAGGAGCCCTTCAGGCCTTCGTTGGTCAGAGGGTTGTGAAAATGGTTAAAGGACCGAAGATAAGGAATGATACTTGAGGGAGGTTTATCTTCATATCTGCCTCCGTCGCGCATCCATTCCCAGACTTTCTTCGAATTAAAGCTTTCATCTGTGCCGTTTGAAAATCCCGTTTGGCTCCGCAAAAATGAATCCACTGAAAAGCCAAAGATGGTATTGCTGGCAATGAACTGATTTAAAACTTCATGGGTTTTGGGATGTAAGGCATAACTCTTTGAAAGGGAAATAAAAAGAATTCCAAGAAAGACAAAGATGCCGGAAAAATATCTTCTATTTTTCATTTTGGTGGCCTCCCAATCGGTTGTAGTCCAAACCTTATATGTTCTTCATTTATTGCCTTATATAAAAGCGGCAATTCCTCAGGTCCGTATTCACCCGGTCTTCCAGGAATCGCTCTCAACCGCTCCTTGCGGGTCGTCATCCTGGGCAATTCAACCAATCCGCATGTGACCTCTTTTAAGACACCAGGTTCCCCGATTTGGTTTGACAACATCCTCATTTTCTTCTTCTGTCCGAAGTTTTCTGCCAAAAAATACATCTCCATATTAGATAGACCCATATCTGGGGGTGGGTTAATAAGTAAATTGTTGGGGCAACTTCCATAACCGGGCTTGTAAATTATAAATTCTGTAAGCGATTCCTTTGAGTTAGGTCCTGTCATTGTTGTGTAGGAAGGGAAATAAAACTCCCCCTTGTGATTGGTCGATGTCTCTTTTACTTTTATATTCGTAGAATATCCTCCGGCTGGAGTGCCTATAATTGATGCAGTGTAATACATTGCCACCACCACTACATCCTCGATAGGTTCATTTTTCTCAGCATCCAGCACCTTCCCCTTATATGGGGGTTTGTGAAATACCAGCCAATCCGCAGAGGCTCGATCCACTGGAAGAGACATAGAGGTGATCAGAATAAAAACGATTGTTATAAGCTTTAAAAAGACCTTATTTTCCATAATCCCTCACTATTCTTTATGAATAATAGAAAAAACGAGTATTCCTTTGCGCCTCTCATAATCCTCAAATCATACTCTGCCGAATTTTTTCTTTTATTAATGAATTGAATATCTTCAAATTCCTGGGCCATTTGAATACGCTGTTGTTCCGAAAGTGCAGAGAAAATATCTCTGTAAACATTCTTTCTGGAATCGTCAAAAAATTTTACGGCACCGGGTATATCCCCTATTGCCAGCGCATTCCTCATGCCCTCCCATTTGGTCCGTAAAAGCGTGTCTAAAAAGGCCTTATCAAGAACAACTATCCCAAAAGTATCTGTAAAGTTCATGCTCTGGTCATCTGTCACGTTTGCGGTGAAATAGTATATGCCTTCACCGGAAATTTTGACCCTGTACTCTTGGCTCGTACTATCAAGGAACTCGACCGTACCCGGACCTGTGTGGGAAATGGAAGATTCTGGGAAGGTAAAGGGGCACTCTACCTCAAGAGTTGTTTCAAAAGGCGAGACGCCTGACTCTGTATCAGCGGTTATCCTTACATAATTTCCTGCAGTTACGGCATTTACCGCGATGGATGCGGTTGCCGTATTCCCATCAACATCCGTGACGATTGCCGTGATCGTATTTTCCCCATGTTCCAGTGGGACATGGTTGGCGACAAACTGATTTCCGTATACCATGGCCAGGATTCCATTGACACGGACTCCCACCTCGTTGCCCAACGGACTTGTTATGGTGCCATGAACCATGATATCCGGCCTGGATAGGGTATCACCATCCAAGGGTGAGATAAATGATACGGCCAGCGGAGTGACAACCACCGAGACACTGGCGGTTTCGGTGCCGCCGGGGCCGGTTGCGGTAATCGTGTAGGTAATGGTTTCCGGAGGCGAGACGTCCATGGAACCACTGCGTTCAACAGGTCCGATTTCGGGCTCGATCACACAGGTATCCGCATTGGCTGATGACCATGTCAATGTGGAAAGTCCTCCAGACGGGATATTTTCAGGGTCTGCAGTGAAGGTAACCGCAGGCTTTTCCTGTTGCTGTCCCTGTGTCACCTCGATGGTGAGAAAACTCCTCGGGCTGCTCCCAAGTTCAACGGTAATCGAATTGTTCTCTCCAAGATCGACCGGCGCCTGGAGGAGATAGACATTTTGATTGAAATCGTTCGTTCCCAATATCTTCACACCATTCAAAAAAATCGATGCGCTGCTTATGGCGTCGGTAATCCTGTCTGATCCGTCTATGGCCCCATTCTTCACAATGAGCATTCCCTCGCCAGGAATTGAGGTAAAGGAATCCGTAAAGATATCCGGCGATCCGGAGGTTCGGATGTACTGTTTCGGACCGAGCCTGGTCATTTCAGCCGCAAAGGGGGTTCCGATAAAAATACAAAAGAACAAACACAACATGCAAACAACGGATGTTTTCATAGTTGTCTCCTTCTCTTTTATTTGAAAATGGGGTTGAGGATTCTGAGAAGCCTATTCCAGTGAATACATGCTAAGGGTAAGTGATGGCAAAGCAGTGTAAGAACAAACGGAGTTTTGACATAAATTGTACTTTGAGCACTCTTAGCAATACTTATACCAAACGGAATGCCTCTCTTTTAAAGTGCATTTTATTGAGAAGTATTTCCTATGAAGAGACAGCCGTGATAGTATGACTGGCAAGGGATTAGATAAAAACAGAAGCACAGCAGTAATTGCTGTGAAGCGGATTGGGTTGGCTATATCATCTGACCTTAAGAGGAGAAAAAGGTTGAAATGCAGAAATATTTATGCACTGTTGCACAAATTTCTGTGCACTTTCTAAATGCTGAGGGAGGAAGTTACGAAATGAAACCGGAAGGGAGTGTTTGAAAAGCCTCTGAGCAGTGCTCCCTGTCCTATGCTACTTATAAGCGAAAAGAGCCTGCTACTTTCGCATGATAAAAACAGCGAATATCAAAATACAGGCGCCCAAAACAGCGAAGGTGAGTTTATGATCTGAAAACACGTTGATCAATGGGCTTACAATTTCAACGGCGTTTTGTGCGGCAATCAAACCATATTCTATCATCATGCCCCCCCTCGTATCGCAAAAAGGATTTGCCTTACAAAAAGACGGCCTCGGTCATAAAAGCTGGAATCCTCGGCAGGCCTGGTGCAGGTTTGAAAAACTCGGATCTGATCTAGGGTCTTTTTTTGTTTCGTCGTGCTCATGCCGGGCTTGTGAGCTTATAGGGCTATTCATCGGACACGATATTTCGGACTCATTCGGTGGCATCACAACGGACCCCTCGAGTGCGGTTACAATTCCATGCAAATGCAGGATATGTAACGTCATCATATTTTGTCAAATGGATTCATGCGGTTTCGTGTGAGTTGTGTGCGGCATTTGATTTCGGAATATTATTCCCATGTTTCAAGGTGTCTTATCCTCTGTGCCGCGGGGAGCTCTGTGTGAGATAAGCTCTTTTGGGTTTTTGTGTCCTTTGTTAACCCCTTGCCTCATCTTCAAAATAACATCTCGATGAAGGCGACATATCTCAAAAACTAGTCGATAAATTGATATTTTGTCGACACGTCTGTGGGTCGCGGAAACAGGCTGAAATGACAGGGGTGTGGGCTTTTCGCCGCGCCAAGGGATACTGTGGGGCAGGAATGCTCCTGCTGCCACCCTGCATACCTGCTTAATGTTTTCAGTTTATTCTGGATTTCTTCTTGACCATCCAACCGAATCGCTATAATTTACATTCAGTCTTTATGAATGATCCTTAAAGCTCATGTAATCATTTGCGTCCAGACATTTGACCCAGGTTTTCCGTTCCAACCAGTAAGTCGCGCGGGAGCTGATCATCATGGTAGATGAACTCGAATGGCAGACAAGAAGAGATAGGATCAATACGAAACTGGGGGCACTTAATCCAGGCTGGAAAATCATCAAATACAGAGAGGGCCTCGAGACGTCCGGACTGACCCGCCACGCGGTGGAAGAGTATCCCACCGCAAAGGGCCCCGCCGATTACGCCCTGTTTGTCAATGGCCTACTCCTCGGGATCATTGAAGCCAAGAGAGTCAAAGTCGCCCCCCAGAATGTGCTTGAGCAGGCCAAGCGGTATTCAAAAGGGGCCTTTGCCGGTCCGGGGAACTGGAACGGATACAGGGTTCCCTTCGTCTGCTCGACCAACGGAGAAATCATCTGGCATATCGACATCCGCAATCCCAAGAATATCTCCCGCAGGATAGCCGATTTCCACACACCCGATGCCTTAGCGGAATTTTACGACAATGACCTCTCCACCGGTCTGGAGACCCTCATCAAAGACCCCGCGCGGATCGACCGCCTTCACTATTTTCAGCGCGAAGCCGTTGAAGCGGTTGAGGCCAATATGGTCAAGGGCAAACGCGCCATGTTGCTGGCCATGGCCACCGGAACGGGAAAAACCTTTACCACGGTTTCCCTGATCTACCGCCTCCTCGAAGCCAAGGCCGCTCGCAGGATCCTCTTTCTGGTGGATCGAAGGGCCTTGGCCGCTCAGGCGGTTCGGGAATTCGCGTCCTTTTCGACACCTGCGGGAAGCAAATTTGATAAGGAGTATGAGGTCTACAGCCAGCGCTTCCATAAGGAAGACTTCGGTGACGACAAACCCTTCGACCCCAAGGTCCTTCCCAATGAATACCTGACATCACCCCAGGCTACCCACACATTCGTCTATGTCTCCACCATCCAGCGGATGACTATCAACCTGTTCGGCTGGGAGGGCGCTTTTTCCCAGAATCAAAGTGATCCGGACTATGAAGAGGATGCGGAAAAGATTGAGATCCCCATCCATGCCTTTGACGTGATCATTGCCGACGAATGCCATCGGGGTTACACGGCCAAGGATACCGCCGTGTGGCGGAAACTGATGGACTATTTTGATGCAATCAAGATCGGTCTGACGGCTACCCCGGCATCCCACACCCTGGCCCTGTTCAAGGAAGTGGTCTACCGCTACACCACGGATCAGGCCATCCAGGACGGATTCCTGGTGGACTACGATGCAGTAAAAATCAAGTCCAATGTACGCATGAAGGGGGTCTTCCTCAAGCGGGGAGAACATGTGGGGATCATAGACACGGAGACCGGGCAGGAGGCCTACGATGAACTGGAAGATGAGCGGGAGTTTCCCACCCAGGACATTGAACAAAAGGTGACGGCCCCGGAGAGCAATCGCAAGATAATCAAGGAGATCGCCAAACACGCCTATCAGCATGAAAAAGAAACCGGCCGTTTCCCCAAGATCCTGATCTTTGCGGCCAATGATTTGGCCCACACCTCTCATTGCGACCAGCTGGTTCAGATTTGCCGCGAGGAATTCGGTCAGGGGGATGATTTCGTACAGAAGATCACGGGGAGCCCAAGCGTGGACCGGCCCCTTCAAAGGATCCGGGAATTCCGCAACCGGCCCAACCCCAAGGTCGTTGTCACCGTGGATATGCTCTCAACGGGTGTCGACATACCCAGTCTGGAGTTTATTGTCTTTCTCCGGCCCGTGAAATCCCGCATCCTTTGGGTCCAGATGCTCGGCCGGGGGACCCGAAAATGCCCGGATATCAACAAGACCCATTTTACCATTTTCGATTGTTTTGACGGGACGCTGATCGAGTATTTCAAGAACACCACGGACTTCAAAGTAGAGCTTTCCCAAAAGGAACCCATTCCCCTGGAACAGGTCATCGAGAACATCTACCAGAATGTGGACCGGCCCTATTTCACAAAGGTCCTTGTCAAACGCCTGCGGCGCATTGAACGGGACATGAGCGGGGAAGCAAGAAGCAGTTCTCAGCATTTGTCCCTGATGGGGAAATCGGAAAATTCGCCGGCCGTTTGCCGGAAAGACTCCGGGAAGATTTTACCGGCACCATGACAATCCTTCGGAACAAGGCCTTTCAGGAATTGCTTCTCACCTACCCCCGGGCCAAAAGGAGCTTCCTCGTGGGATATGAGGTCGAGGACGAGGTGGAATCCGAGGTCATGATCCATGTGGGGTCGGAATAGCAGAAGCCGGAAGACTACCTGGATGCCTTTGCCCGGTTCGTCAGGGAGAACCCGGAACACATCGAGGCCCTTCAGATCCTCCTGGAGCGACCCAGAGAGTGGCGGACCGACGTGCTCGAGGATCTGTGTCGGAAATTGTCCCAAAACCACTTTCCTGAAAAAGAGCTGCAAAAGGCACACAATCTGGTCTATAACAAGGCCCTTGCCGATATCATCTCCATGGTCAAGCACGGGGCAAAAGCGGAAGCGCCTTTGCTTACCGCGGGTGAACGGGTAGACCGTTCCCTGAACAAGATAATGGCCGGGAAGACCTTCAGTCCCGAACAGACCGAGTGGCTGGGCTACATCCGGGAGCATCTGGTGGAGAATCTGACCATCGACATGGACGATTTCGATGTCATGCCGGTCTTTGAGCGCCACGGCGGGATCGGCCGGGCCAGGAAAATCTTCGGGGATACCCTGGATCAGTTGATTCATGAGATCAATTACGCGATTGCGGCATAACCCTCCAGGGTCTTGAGGAAGGGGGCAAGCGAGGTCAATATGCCCAACCGTAGCACCTCAACGGCGAAAGCATTACGGCGTCGTTCGACGCATGTGGAAAATCTGCTTTGGCAAAGGCTCAGGGCCAAACAGGTTGAAGGGTACAAATTCCGCCGTCAACAGCCCATCGGCTTCTATATCGTTGATTTCGTCTGCTTTGAACGAAAGCTGGTAATCGAGTTGGACGGGGGACGGCATGCCCGGGAAAAGGCGGAAGATGAAATCCGGGATGATTGGCTGAAAAAGGGAGGTTTTGCAGTCTTGCGATTCTGGAACCACGAAGTCGTTGAGAATATGGCTGGGATTTTGGAAACGGTGAGAACGCGGCTTTTGGCTTCGCCTTAAACAGGCTTCCAATCGGGACGGCCCAGGGTTCACCCTCCCCTAACCCCTCCCATCAAGGGAGGGGAAAAGGGCAGCCGGTGCAATACGTCCAATGGAATCACTCGAAAGCCGACCAAAGCGGCAAAAACAGAGTGCAAGACGTCGAATTGATGCCCAATGAGCCATGCTGCCGGCTATAAAACTGTTTTTTTATCCAAGCGTTCTGTTGCATCAATTGTGGAGAAAGTTCTTCAAGATTTTTCTCCTCAATGGAAGCCGGTAAATTCGCATGTCCTAGCGCGGAAACAGCCTGATTTTGTTTATTTAATGGAGAACCGCGCTAATAAGACCCTTTCTCGAAGGGGCGTAGCGCTCAATCTCGCACAAAGGGAATACACCCCTAAATCACCACCTACGATGGGGATGCCTCCATCATTCCCCTCCCACGGCGGCATGCACTCCTTCCCCTCCCTTGATGGGAGGGGTTAGGGGAGGGTGAAAGAGACATAAAAAGAGCTTCAAAGCATCAACAGAAAGGACCCAATTTGACCGATATCGTAAACAAACTCTGGGGATTCTGCCACACCCTACGCCATGACGGCATCGATTACGGCGACTATATCGAACAGCTCACCTATTTGCTGTTCCTCAAGATGGCCGATGAAAAGGCCGTCCGGATCCCTGAAAAATACAACTGGGAAAGCCTCAAAAAGGAATCCGGCCAGGCCCTGCTCGATCATTATGCCAGGACCCTGAGGGAACTCCGGGATCAACCCGGCCTGCTGGGGGACATCTTCACCCAGTCCATGCCCCGGTTCAACAACCCCGTCAACCTCAAACGGCTCATCGCCATGATCGACGAGGAGGAGTGGTCGGCCCTCGGGGTGGATGTCAAGGGCGCGGCCTTCGAAGGGCTCCTGGAAAAATCGGCCAGCGAGGGCAAAAAAGGGGCGGGCACGTACTTCACCCCCCGGGAGTTGATCAAGTCCATCGTCCGAATCATGAAGCCGGAACCGCGCCCGGACCCGGAGTTCACCCTCTGCGACCCCGCCTGTGGTTCCGGCGGGTTTATCATGTGCGCCTATGAGTGGTTGATGGAAGAGACCAAGGGAGCACTGGACCGGAAGGACATCGCACGCATCAAGGCCCGGACCTATTACGGCCAGGAACTGGTGCCCCGTCCCCGGCGGCTGGCCCTGATGAACCTTTATATCCATGGCCTTGAGACCCATATCCACCTGGGCGATACCATCTACGAACCGGACCGGGGGGAGCGATACACCTGTGTGCTCACCAATCCGCCCTTCGGCACCAAGGGGGCCAACCAGGCGCCCGACCGGGACGACTTCACCATCGAAACCAGCAACAAACAACTCAACTTCCTCCAGCATTGCATGAACATCTGACCTGCCCGAACCGGAGGTTCTGGTGGCGGAGGCTATTACTGAACTTGAGGCGGTGGTGGATGATTTGAGGGATGTTATGCAGTTGATTGAGGTCAACGGGGAGGTTGATAAATGACCATACCCGATTCATGGGTTGACTCAACGCTCGGAGACTGCTTTTTTGAAATCCGGAATGGGACGACCGCAAAACAAAACAAAAAGGGAATAGGGTTTCCGGTATCAAGAATCGAGACAATTCAAAATTACCAGTTCGATCTAAATAGAATATATCACATAGAAAATATCGATGAATCTTTGCTTGAGAGATTTAGATATAAGAATGGCGATATAGCATTTAGCCACATAAACAGCTATGAGCATGTCGGCAAGACGGCTACTTATCAGGGATCTCCAGAAGTTTTTATTCACGGAATGAATCTTCTTCGGCTTAGACTGGGCCACTCCTATATAACCCCAAAATATATTCACTATCTTATGATGACCAATTTCTTTCGAGAAGAGGTCAGAAAACGCGTCAGCCATGCAGTAAATCAAGTATCAATAAATCAAGCGAATCTATCTGACGTTCCACTTGTCGTTGCTCCTTTAAACGAACAACACCGCATCGTAGCCAAGCTGGAAAAACTGCTGGCAAAGGTGGATAAATGCAAAGAGCGGCCAGAAAAGATCCCCGCCATCCTCAAACGCTTCCGCCTGTCGGTGCTTGCTGCTGCCTGTTCGGGGGAGTTGACCAGGGATTGGAGAAGTGAAAATCCAAATCTCGAATCATCCGAATTGCTATTAAAACAAGTTATTGAGGAACGAAATATTTATTACAAAAAAAAGTCTAATGAAGCTAAGAAATTGGGGCTGAAGAAGCCACCCGCTTTTCGAAGCAACAATATTCCGATTGATACAAAAAATTTAGGTGAAATGCCTGCGAAGTGGCGTTTGGAACGACTTGTCAATATTGCGAATATTCATGGGGGAGTAACAAAAGGCAGGAAATTCAAGGCATCAAAAACACTAAAATTGCCATATCTCCGTGTTGCAAATGTGCAAGATGGCTACCTCGACTTGACCGAGATGAAAGAGATCGAGGTGCTACCGGAAGATCTATTTAAATACAAACTTGAGGGCGGAGACATCCTTTTTACAGAAGGAGGGGATAGAGACAAACTTGGCAGAGGCACAGTTTGGAAAAATAATATTAAAGACTGTATTCATCAAAATCATATTTTCAGAGCCAGACTTTATTTATCCAAACTTTTGCCTGAATATATTTCCCTTGCTACGAAGTCCCATTACTCAAAAGAATACTTTTTCAATAATGCTAGCCAAACAGTAAATCTAGCCTCAATAAATATGACAACGCTTGGAGACTTACCCCTCCCCATACCTCCTGCAGATGAACAACGCGAAATTGTCCGCCGCGTCGAAGCCCTCTTTGAAGTCGCGGAGCGAATCGAGGCCCGCTACACAAAGGCCAAGGCCCACATCGACAGACTGACTCAATCCATCCTTGCCAAGGCCTTTCGAGGTGAGCTTGTTCCCCAGGACCCGTCGGACGAGCCGGCTTCCGAACTCCTGAAACGTATCAAGGCGGAAAGTGCACAGCAGGTTACCGACAAAACGAGACACCCCCGCCCAAGAAAGCGCAAAGCAAAAGAGGAAAAGACGATCTTTGAAACCCAAACAGAAACTGGAGAAAGTATTTCAACCACAACATCCAAGCGGCCCGAATCCACCACAGCCAAAGAGACCGAAGAAGCCCCTGCCCGTATTCTCAAAGCGCTTTCCCATGAGGCCGAGACTGCCAAACCCATCCCCCTTTCCGAACTGGACCAACCCACGGTCATGGCCGCCATCCGAAACGTCTTCAGGAATCGAACCGTCATGTCCAGGGATGATCTCCTGAAGGAAGTCTCCATGCAACTGGGCTATCAGCGGCTCAGTGCAAGGCTAACGGTCTACTTTAAAGGTGAAATGCGGGCCGCCATGCTACGGGGCATCATCCGGTCGGAGGGGGATCGGATCATTGCCGCGTCGACGAGCATCCATGACTATGACACGGAGTCGCTGATCCGTCTTATAAGCGCTGTGATGGCCAAGGGAAAACTATTCGATGAAGACACTGTGATCAGGGAAACGGCCGGATACCTGGGCTTTCAACGTATCTCCAAAGGCATAAGATCAAGTTTTCAATCCGCCATCAGGGCCGCCCTGCGTGAAGGTCTTATCCAGCGCGAAAATGGGCAACTTCGAAGGGTTTGATGAAAAGGGAGGGGGTGAAATATCCCCATGCCTGACCCCGGCATGAATATCGGGAGGGCGAATTGATCTTCCAACTCCATGTTCATTCGTATGAATGAAAAATATGTTCCCAAAATGGGAACAAAAAACTTGACTCCATTTTGGGAACATCTTATCTTATGCATATCATCTCCCGAAAAAAGCTAAAAGAATTCTATAAACGACCGGAGCATAAAGACGCCGAGGGTCCCCTTGAGACCTGGTGGTATGAGGCCAAAAAGGCCGAATGGAAATCACCGGCAGATATCAAAGCGCGCTATGGCTCGGCGAGCATCCTCAACAGCAACCGCGTGGTCTTCAACATCGGGGGAAACAAATACCGCCTTGTGGTGAAAATCAATTATCCGATCAAGAGGGTTTTCATTCGTTTCATAGGCACCCACAAGGAGTACGACAAGATCGACGCGGAGGTCATCTGATGATCAACAGGCTAATCAAAACAGAGGAAGACTACGATCTGGCCTTGAGCCGTATCGAAGAACTCATGGACGCGGAGGCGGGCACCCCGGAGGCGGATGAGCTTGAATTGCTTTCCACCCTGGTAGAGATGTATGAGGAGGAACACTATCCCATCGACATGCCCGACCCCATTGCGGCCGTGAAATTCAGAATGGAGCAACAGGGATTGACCCAGCAGGATCTGGTGCCCTTCATTGGAAATCGCAGTAAGGTATCGGAAGTCCTGAACCGCAAAAGGCCCCTGACCCTGAGCATGATGCGGGGGCTGAACAAGGGGCTGGGCATCCCGGCCGAAGTGCTCATGCAGGAACCGGGCGCGAATTTTCCCGAAGACACACTGGATCTGGAATGGACACGATTTCCCGTTGCTGAGCTGGTCAAGCGTAAATGGTTATCCCAGGTCCAGGATTACCGGGAAAGGGCGGAGGAACTGATGCGGGGTCTTATGGATCGTGCCGGGGGATTCGATGCCGTTGCAAATGCACTGCTGCGTCAAGGTCACAGCGCCCGGGTCAACGCCAAGGCGGACAAATATGCCATCTCTGCCTGGTGCCTTCGGGTGCTCGAATTGGCAACGGAAAAAACCCTTCCACATCCATACAGGAAGGGAGCGTTGACCCCGGCCATCCTGAAGGAGATCGCCAGATTGAGTTATTTTCAAAACGGCCCCCTGCTTGCGCGTGAATACCTGGAGAAACATGGCATTCGATTGGTCATCGTCCCACATCTCCCCCGAACCTATCTGGACGGTGCCGCATTTCTCTTGCCGAACGGTGACCCGGTCGTCGGACTAACGCTCCGGTATGATCGCATTGACAATTTCTGGTTCTGTCTGCTCCATGAACTGGTTCATATTGCCAGACACCTGACAAAAGACAAACAGGTCATTGTAGACGATATGGATCTGAGGAAACACGAGGGGACCTCGCGGGACGCGATGGAAAGGGAGGCCGACGATCTGGCCACCGATTCCCTCGTCCCTCCGAAGTATTGGAAGCAAATCAATGCCTGGAATATTCCTTCTTCTGCGGATGTGAAGGCATTAGCGGAAAAACTCAAGATCCATCCTGCCATCATCGCCGGACGCATTCGGTTTGAGCGCAACAACTACCGGGTCCTTTCAAGGCTTGTGAGTCAGGACAAGGTGAGAGATCTGTTTACGGAGTAGCCAGATGCAATCATTCGGCAAATCATATCTTGAACGGCTTCAGATTCCTCATCAACTGATCGGCATGATCCGCCAAATCGGTGAGCATAAGGGAAAGCAAGCCCTCTACCAGCAGCGGGCCCCTCAAATGCTGGAGAACCTGCGACACGTTGCCGTCATCCAGAGCACTGAATCATCAAACCGCCTTGAAGGTATAACTGCTGACTTTCGGCGCATTAAAGACCTGGTTGAGGAGAAGACTACGCCGGCTGATAGAACGGAAGGAGAGATTGCAGGATATCGGGATGTACTCAATACTATTCACAGCAACCACAAAAACATCCCGATTAAAACACAGATCGTACTGCAATTGCACCGCGACCTGATGAAATACGCAGGCAAGGAAGGCGGCCGATGGAAATCTGTTTCCAATGAAATTGTGGCGCTGAATCCTGACGGCACTACAACCATCCGTTTTCAACCGGTTGCGCCTTTCCAGACATCCGAATACATGGTGAAGCTTCATCTCTACTTTGACGCAGCCATTAAGGAGCAAGACATTGATCCGCTGATCCTAATCTCTTTGTACATCTTGGATTTTCTCTGTATACATCCGTTCCTCGACGGCAATGGACGCATGGCGCGGCTTCTGACCGTATTACTCCTCTATCACAACGATTATGAAGTCGGCCGTTACATCAGCCTGGAACGGATTGTTGAACAAACCAAAGAATCCTACTACGACACCCTTTACCAGTCCTCCCGGGGGTGGCATAAGGGTCGGCACAACGCCTTGCCATGGATGGAATACCTGATGTCAACCGTCTTGGCCGCTTACGAAGAATTCGAAAGCCGTTTGGGGCGGATTTCTTCGGGGCCTGGCAGCAAATTGGATATGGTGCTCAATGCCATTGAAGGGTTTATCGGAGACTTTTCCCTTGCTGACCTTGAGAACGCCTGCCCTTTGGTGAGCCGCGATTGGATTCGTACCCTTTTGCAGCGGTTACGTAAGGAAGGGAAGATCGAAATTTTGGGAAAAGGACGATATGCCCGATGGCGTAAGATTCAATAGCGTATTGCGGTTTTTAATGGGGTATTGATAAGGGCGACTATACGCTATTGATCGACATTGATACCCCATTGAATTCCCTGGTAGCTGGTTGAAAAACCTAGAAAAGCGGTGCCTATGAAAAAGATATCCGACATCCCCAAACTCGATCGTCCCCGGGAAAAGCTTTTGATCAAAGGTGCCGAGGCCCTATCGGACCAGGAATTGATCGCGGTTCTCCTGGGCAAGGGAACCCAGGGCCATGATGTCATGTCCCTCGCCAAACGTATCCTTAGTATCATGGACGAACAAGGGGCAAAACCTGATCTTGATACCCTTCAACAAATCGATGGCGTGGGAAAGGCCAAGGCGGCCTTGATCGCCGCGGCCCTGGAATTCGCCCGCCGCCGCATTAGACCCGAGGGCTTCAAGATTTCATTCCCTCCTGACGTCCTTCCTCTCATTCGACACTACGCCGACCGCAAACAGGAGCATTTTCTCTGCATTTCTCTTAACGGGGCCAACGAGGTTATCGCAACCCGCACCGTCTCGGTCGGCCTCGTCAACAAGACCCAGGTCCATCCCCGGGAGGTCTTTGCAGACCCTATCACGGACAGGGCCTCAGCCGTCATCGTGGCCCACAACCATCCCTCCGGTGCCCTGACGCCCAGCAAGGAGGATATGGAGGTGACGAAGCAACTCAAAGAGGCCGGGGAAACTCTGGGTATTCGGCTACTGGATCATATCATCTTCAATCACAGCGGTTATTACAGTTTCATGGAAAATGGGGATTTTGAAGAGAAGAACCACTAAACACACAAAATACACGAAAAGTTCAAAAGAATATGAGCTTCGTGAGGTTGGTGTGTTTCGTGGTAGATAAAAACGAGATGGAAATTATCAATGTGCTAATATGAGAGCCAAAAATATGTTATGGAGCGACATCAATACGTTATTGATATCCACGGTGTCTGGCCCGATATTTTTCAACTATAAAGTGGATTAATATCCGTATTTTTTAATAGGCGGCGTTTATTAAGTAAACATGACTAGTTTGACTTTGTAACGTTAATCTCAAGAGGTGATATCAGAGTATGGATTCTT
>JBMNCO010000215.1:0-9033 GCA_049366815.1 Desulfatiglandales bacterium
AGAAATTTCCGGGCCGGATAAATACACCCCACAACGCGGCCGTCCAGCTTTACCGGACCAGGAGAAAAGAACTGGAGAGAGCAGGAAAAGAAGTGGGTGAGAAGCTGGCCGGAAGCAGAGGACCCGTGACCGTTGTGATACCGATGCGAGGGTTCAGCGTGCACGACTGCAAAGGCGGCTTGCTCTACGATCCGGATGCCGATGAAGGTTTTATTGAGGAAATTTCGGCCTTTGACGCCAAGATCAAGATCAGGAAAATCGATGCTCACATCAATGAGGAGCGGTTTGTCGATGCGGTCATGGACGCATTCCTCGAAAACGTGGCGCTTACGGCTCCGCTCTCTGCGGCTGCGGTAGCCTAGCGGCGCACAATCGAAACTGTGCTGTGTCGCAGCACATCTACATAGAAGGGCTATGGCTTTTCTTTCCCGCTCCGGTTTGAAAAAAGGGAAGTCATGGCCCTCTTCGATCCGATTTGCAGTTCCCGTCATGAAGATGTCTTCGGCTTGGGGCTCAGTGCGTAGGGAAGACCCCCGCTTAGCGACCTTCCCCGGCTTTTAAGGCCTGCCACCATCCCTTCAAGGTCCACTCCACCTCGATGGATAATATGATAAGAAAGCTTAACGAAAGCCGTTCCAGACAAAGATGGTGAATCAGGGCTTCTTAAATCGGTTGCGGCACCATGGCTGAGCTGTTAACATCAGGGGCACAGCTGCCGATTCAGGGGGCACAAAATAAACCATGACGATCTCAAAGAGCCTGGTGAAGATCAACGCCATGGGCAATCTTCCAACAAAAAGGGACCAAGGGCGGGTTGATTCACCCCTTCATCAAAGAAAGGAGGTCTGGAATGAGTATTCGCGATGCCTATGTAGAAAAGATGAAAGCCAGGCTGAACAACAAATCATTGCAAAAAGGAAAGCTGCATGGATCTCAAAGCACTGGCGAGTCTTGGTCGTTTCAAAGACATTGTAACGATCCTCATGAAGTATGGATTTAATGACCTGGTTGATCGTTTTGATATACCTGGCATCGGGCTTTTCGAGCGCATACACAAGGTGGATCATGAACTGGGAACCTTTGAGAGAATCCGCTGTGCCCTCGAAGATCTGGGGCCGAGCTTTGTTAAGTTAGGTCAAATCATGAGTCTGCGGCCTGACTTGCTTCCGCCGGAATTGATAGTTGAACTCAGCAAACTTCAGGACGATGTGGCCCCCGTAAAATTTTCTCAGATCAAGGAGACGGTTGAAAAGGACACGATGGGGCCCTTACATGAAACCTTTTCTATTTTTGACGCAGAACCTTTGGCGGCGGCCTCTATCTCTCAGGTGCACCGGGGCGTCCTGCGGGACGGCCGCATCGCATCCATCAAGGTACAGCGTCCGGGCATACGCTCGAATATCACGGCGGATCTGGATATTCTGGCCGTTATCGCAGATCAGCTTCACGAGAGGATCGATGATCTTAAGCTATATGACCTGCCTAATCTTGTTCGTGTAACCAGGCGGAACCTCCTTCGTGAACTCGATTTCAAAAGAGAAGCACGCAACATGAAGATAGCCAGTGCCCATAACGATAAAAATTTGGAGATTTATATCCCCGAGGTCTATGAGGAATATTGCACCGAACACCTCCTGGTCATGGAGTACGTCCAGGGAACAAAACTGAAAGAGCTTGAGGAGGGGGCGCTTGCCGATCCCGAATTGACGGCCAAACAAGGGCTGAAAGCAGCCATTAAACAGATCCTTGATGACGGTTTTTTCCACGCCGATCCACATCCGGGGAATTTGTTGATCACCGGGGATGAACGCATTTGCCTGATGGACTGGGGCTTGACGGGCCGCCTTTCCGAAAGGGATCGCCGCGAAATCATTGACCTCATGAAGTCGGTCGTAGACAAGGACGGCGAGGCCATGGTCCATGCCGTACTACGCATCAGCAATGGGGATGGCACAACGGATCAAAGGGGTCTGGAAAGGGAACTTCTTGACATCTTAGACTCCTATTATGCCGTTCCGATCAAAAAAATGGACATCGGTCAATTGCTGATGGGCGTCACGGAGGTTCTGAGGACATACCGTTTGAGTCTACCCCCCGACTTCGTCATCATGATTAAGGCCCTTGTCACTGCGGAGGGGACGGCACGCCTTGTCTATCCTGATCTGGATATCGTCTCTGAAGCCAAGGACTATATTTCGAGTCTGGCCCTGGATCGCTTCAAGCCCAAATACCTTTGGCGCAGTCTCCGCTTCAGCCTGTCTCAATTTTTCAGTCTCCAAAAGGAGATGCCCAGACGCATGTTAGAAGTCCTGGACAAGGCGGACAGGGGGGAGCTTACATTGGGTTTCAGACACGAAAACCTCGGTGGCCTGCGGAACACCCTTGACAACATCACCAACCGTCTGACCTTCGGCATTATCATTGCCGCCATGATTATCGGCTCCTCAATGATCATCACGACTGGAATCGGACCTCTTTTGTTCGGGTTTCCTGCACTGGGGGTCATTGGATACATCATCTCCGGATTGCTCGGTCTCTGGCTGGTCTTCAACATCATCCGCCGGCGCAGATATTGAAGAGGAGGTTCATTATGCTCGTCAGAAAACTGTCTTGGGAGGCGTGATGTTCGAAGAACTGGAATTGGGACCGAGACAACGTACGACTGTAGCCGCTGCGATGACGCTGGGGGCGGTATTGGTGCTGGTTCTGGTTCTTGGCGCGGCCGTGTGGGGACTTGCCCTTTTTGTCGGTGCCTTCAAGAATGTATTGCTGCCGCCCGTGGTGGCGGGCATTCTGACGATGCTGTTCCGGCCCTATTATAACTGGCTGGCCGCGATTTGCCGCGGCTCCCGAGGCGTGGCTCTGGTTCTGTTTTTCTTTTCCGTCCTTATCCCCCTGGCGGGTCTTATCTGGTTCGCCGGCGCCTTTGCCGCCAACCAATTGGTCCAACTGTTGGAGGATGTGCCTTCCATGATCAACGCCGTGCAGGAGGCACTTCAGTCGCACTGGGACCAAGTCGCCGCACTGCTGAAGAAGTATGGGCTGATGTCCAAATTCGCCAACCTGCTGGAGAATCCAGGGGAGATGATGGCCAATGCATTGCGGGCTTCGGGTGAACGCATGTCTCAGTCCGTTGTCCAGATGTTTCAGTCCGCGGCGGGTCTGTTCGCATGGGCGGTCCTGCCGATCTATCTTGCATTCTTCCTCATGGCCAAGCCCTTCGAAACGAATCAGATCGGCGAATTTATGCCGTTCCTGAAAAAAGAAACCAGGGAAGACGTCATCTATCTGATCGATCAGTTCATCGGGATTCTCCTGACGTTTTTCCGGGGCCAGATCATCATCGCCCTGGCCCAGGGTGTATTGTTTGCGATCGGTTTTGCGCTCGTCGGCCTGCCCTATGGCATTGTTATCGGTATGGCTCTTGGGGTGCTCAACATCATCCCCTACCTGGGGAGCATTGCAGGTCTCGCAGTCGCGCTGCCGTTGGCCTATTTCGGCAATGAGGGAGACTTAGCGCGGGTAGTGTTGGTGCTGGTCGTATTCGGCACTGTGCAGATCATCGAAGGCTATCTTCTCACCCCGAGAATTATGGGCGACCGCACCGGCCTGCATCCGGCTCTCATCATCTTCGCAGTATTCTTCTGGGGTATCGCACTCGGCGGTATCCTCGGCATGATGCTGGCTATTCCTCTAACGGCCTTCGCCGTGGTGTTCTGGAGGCTTTTGAAGAAAAAGTATATCAGGGAAGTGGTGTGACGGACATAGCCGCAATATTCCAATCCTCGGCCATTAAGGATAAGCCCGAAGAAGATCAAGATTCCCCTATAAGCAGCCGATAAGTAAAGCGGAACCCGAAGACGGGAATCCCTTTGCAGAAAGTTGCTGGATCCCTTACCACTGCGTTATCTAAAGGAGGAGGAAATTTATGTTGAGGGGACAAACAGTCGGATGGATCTTGATGGGAGCATTGTGTTTCGCAGGGTTGCTCTCGCCCATGGGATGTCATCTCGGAAGCGTCGCGGTTGAGACCGGACCGGACTATAGAGAGGCGCCTCCCAGGCATGCGGAGGGGCCGCCGCCATGGGCCCCGGCCCACGGCTATAGGACAAAACATCACTATCGCTATTATCCCTCCTCGAGTGTGTACTATGAGAAGGCACGAGGGGCCTATTTCTATTACCGTGATGGAAGATGGCAGGTTTCGGTGTCTTTACCCAGGGGTCTCCGGGTCGATGTAAATGACTATGTGCGCCTGGAGATGGATTCGCCGAGACCCTATGAATACCACAAGGAAGTCAGCAAACGGTACCCGCCGGGACAAATGAAAAACAGGTGGAAGAAAAACGGAAAACAAAAGCGGTAGCCTGGAAATGACATCTCATCACATAATAAGAGACGCGAATCCTAACGGTTGCTCTCCAGCGCCGTTCGAACGGCCCTGGCCAGTTCAGAAGTCAGAATCGGCTTTTTCACCAAGGCCTTGACCCCGACATTCCTGGCCGTCTCAGTCAGGATGTCTTCACTGTAGCCGGTACAGATGATGATGGGGATATCCGGGCGAATCTGCATGACTTCCATGGCCAGTCTGTCTCCGGTCATGTTGGGCATGGTCATGTCCGTGATGACCAGGTCATATCGGTGAGGCTGTCTTCTGAAGAGGGCCAGGGCTTCCACACTGCTCGTCCTGGTCTCCACCCTGTAACCCAGGTGCTCAAGGATTTGCCTTCCCATGTCCACCAGAATCTGCTCGTCGTCGATCAGCAGGATGCGTTCACTGCCTCCCGGAATCTCACCCGGTATCCGGCCTTCGATCGCCTCAGTTTTCCGGATGGAGGGAAAAAAGATTTCAAAGCGTGAACCCGTTCCGGGCGCACTTTCCACCGTGATGGCGCCGCCGTGCTTCTCCACGATGCCGTGTACGACCGCCAGGCCGAGTCCCGTGCCGACCCCTTTCTCCTTGGTCGTGAAATAGGGATCAAAGATCTTTTCCATGACGGCCCTCTCCATGCCGTGGCCGGTGTCCTTTACCGTGAGCTTCACATAGGCCCCGGGTTTGAGGGGTGGAGGGATGCCGGCCTGTCTGGTCTCCAGGTCACATGAAGTCAATCGGACATCCAAAATGCCGCCTGTGTCTTTCATGGCATGATGGGCATTGGTACACAGGTTCATGACGACCTGGTGTATCTGTACGGGATCGGCCATGACATATCCTATGTCCGTATCGACCTGCTGGTGGATTTCTATCGTGGTCGGCAAAGAGGCCCTCATAAATTTAAGCACCTCTTTCACGGTGTGCCCGATTTGAAGCGGCTTTCGTTCCTCTTCGCTCTGTCGGCTGAAGGCCAGGATCTGTTGGACCAGGTCTTTGGCCCGCTCGCCTGCGGCCAGCACCATCTCAAGGTTTTTCCTGGATCTCGAATCCTCAGGGAGGTCCAGAAGGACAAGTTCGCTGAACCCGATCACCGCCCCCAGGATATTATTGAAGTCGTGGGCGATGCCGCTGGCCAGGGTCCCGATGGCCTCCACTTTCTGGGAACGCTGCAGATGATCCTGGAGCATGAGGCGTTCCGCCTCGCCCTCCTTGATGCGTGTGAGACTGGCCTGGAGATCCGCAGCGTGCTGCTGCACCTCCTCATAGAGAAGGCTTTTCTTGAGCCCTATGGACATTTCTGTGGCAAGGGCCTCCAAAAAGGAGGCATGTCCCTGAAAATCCTTTGGCGCCACGGAGGCAATACCAAGCACACCGATGACGTCCGAACCGCTCCTGAGAGGTAGGGCCGCGAAGGAACAAAATCCCGCCTTGACGCATTCTTCCATGGTGCACCGGTAGTCGGACCGGATGTCCAATGAATAAATGGGGTTGTTTTGGCTCGCCGCGAGCCCGCACAGACAGGCACCAATCTCATGGTCCTTCTCCGGCCACCATCCATGGCCGATTTCCTCAGGAATGATGCCGCTGGGCAGGAGGAGATCAGCCCCCTCCCTGAGGAAACAGACGGCCAGATCCGGTTTGATGGCCTCGAAAATTTCACGCAAACCGCATTGGACGGCATCATCCACAGTAACACTTTCGTTCACGCTTCGCGCCAGCCGATTGATAGTGGCCAGTTCCTCGGCACGACTTCGGAGGGCGGCTTCGCTTTGAACAAGGGCTTGTGTCCTCTTCTCTACCAGTTGTTCCAGTCGGCTCATGTAGTTCTGGTTCTCTTCCTCCAGGCGCAGCTTTTCATCAATGAGGCTCTTGACCCTGAGTGCATTTTGGACGGCCTTGATAATGCCGTTCTTGCCGACCGGCTTCTGGAGATAATCCACTGCCCCGAGCCGCAGGGACTCCGAGGCCGTTTCCAGGGTCGGCTCACCCGTCATCATGATGACCTGAACATGGGGCGAACTCTCACGGATTCGTCTGAGCAGATCAACCCCGGATAGCTTGGGTAGAATGATGTCTGTCAATACTACATCTACATCTATGGATCCGTTCTGGAGCAGGGCCAAAGCGGAGTGGGCGTCTTCCGCGGTTTGAACCCGGTGCCCTTCGTTCTCCAGAAAGGCCTTCACTGTGATGCGTATGCTGCGTTCATCATCCACAACAAGGATGTTACCCATTTGTGTCTCCTTCTTTTTCTGCCAGAGTCCAACCATTGTCAACAGGAAGATCCATATGAAAGCGGGTGTCGTGACCCGGTTCGCTTTCTACACTCAATTCTCCGCCGTGTTCCTTCACAATACCGTAGCTGATGGAGAGTCCCAGGCCGGTGCCGATTTCCTTGAGCTTGGTCGTGAAGAATGGATCGAAGATCCTTTCCCGGATGCCCAGCGGGATGCCGCCCCCGGCATCCTCCACGGTGGTCCGGATGAATCTCCGGCCCACCTTGGATATCTCTTGTGCATTGACCCTGAGTCGCTTTTCCGGGCTGAAGTCGGGAAAACGTTCATTCAGGGCGTCCCGGGCATTGGTCATGAGGTTCATCAGGACCTGCTGAATCTGCTGGCTCCGGCACTTGATCTTGGGCAGATCATCCGGGATTTGCACTTGCAGGTCTATCTGGTCGTGGCGCATGACGGTTCGGATCAAGGAGAGGACGGATGAGATAATATCCGAGATCAGTGCCGGGCTGTGCGACTTTTTCTCATGCCTGGCAAATGTCAAAAGATTGCGAACGATACCGGCAATGCGATCGGTCTCGATCAGAATTTCCCGGGCGAAGGCCCTGGCAGGGCTTTCTTCTTCCGTCCGGTCCATGATCAACTGGGCATAGTTCATGATCCCGTTGATGGGATTGTTGATCTCATGGGCCACACCGCCTGCCAGGGTGCCGATGGACTCGATCTTCTGGGACTGCATGAGTTGTTCTTGAAGTTTTCGGATCTCGGTTATGTCACGGATATTGAGTACGACACGCGCCACGCCTCCCTCCTCGTCCATCATGGGGAAGCCAGTGGCCATCAGGATCCTCCGCCCGTTTGCCGTCTGATCGATGATTTCCCTGTGATGGAGAGTCTGTCCGGAAAAGGCCTGGTCCAGCCAGGGCTTGATCTTCTCCCGGAAAACCCATTCCCCCATCACCTGGGGCACGGTGTGGCCAATGACCTCTTCCCGCCGCTTGTTGCGGTACCTCAAATAGCTTTCGTTGACCACTTCATAGACGTAATCTTTGTTGACGAGGGCCATCAGGTCCGGAGAAATCGACACAATGCGCTCATATTTTCGCAGCGCCTCCTCTGCCTGCTTACGGTCGGTGATGAAGCGTGCCTGTTGAAGATTTTGGTAGGCAGTCGTGGAAATCTGATCGGCCAGTTCAAAAAGTAGATTAGCCACTCTTCCAAAATGTTTTTTTGACATGACAGGCACTTCGTGGAACGCCTCAACAGCAGCTTCCTCATCAACTTCGATTTCCCGGGCATACTCCCGGACCCTGTCATCGGTCTGAGCTTCAGTGCGCACCTGTCCTATGCCCCAGTTTGCAATATGTTTCCCGCCCAAGGAAATGACCGTGCATGCATCCCAGAGCCCGGCGTTCAAACAGGGCACAATGACCGGACCCTCGGCAGAGACAAAACCGATTTCCGCATCGGATTTGCGACAGTTTGAAAGTCCCTTTTCAGTGCTTTGAATGATGTCCCTGCAGAGCCGGCAGAACTTGCTCGGCTGGGTGATGGGTGTCCCGTCTTCCCGGGTGATCAGTGAAGCCACGCCCGTGGCACTGGCGAACGCATCCTGAAGACGTTGAATAGCGTCGAGATTAAACAGGTCTTCAAATCTGATTCCGCCGGCGTTTTCCATGGGCATGGTCAAAGCCACAATGCGTTTTTCGAGGGCCTCTTCCGTGCGCTTTCGTACCGTGATGTCGAAGGCGCTCCCCATAAGATGCGGCCTGCCGTCAATCTCGATCCGCAACCCCGTAAAATGGTGGGGAATCGTGCGGCCGTCCTTGGTCATGAGGCCCGCTTCGAATTCGGCATCTCCATCGGTGAACACATTCTGTGTCTTTTCCGCTTTGAGATCCCTTTCTTTTCCACCGAAGAGATCCGTCGGGCGCATGCGGCCGATCTCTTCGGGGGTATAGCCGGTGATTTTCTCAAAGCGTTTGTTCCACCTGACGAAGTTTCCCTGTTGGTCAAAGACATAGAAAAGTCCGGGCATGCCGTCAATAATGGTATCGGCAAAGTGCTTCTCCCGGCGCAGTGCCTCCTCGGCCTGTTTGCGCTCCGTGATGTCGACATGGGATCCGGCCACACGCACGGTCTTCCCTTCCTTGTCCGTTTCAACGGCCTTCCCGCGGGCCAGGATCCAGCGCCATTCCCCGTTCTTTGCCTTGAACCTGAATCTAATGTCGAGTGGAATGTGTTCTTCCACCGTCCTCCGAGCGGCCTGTTCAGCGGCCTCGGCATCATCCGGGTGCAGCAATCGCCGCCAGCTCTCAAATGTGTGAGGGAATTCGTCAGGCTCGTATCCCAGCATGGTATAGTAGCGGGGACTGTAATAGACCTCATTTGTTCGTGTATCCCAATCCCAGATGCCGTCGGAGG
>JBMNCO010000216.1:0-25322 GCA_049366815.1 Desulfatiglandales bacterium
ACTTCAGAAAGGGTGCATGATTTCCTTTCGAATTTTTCAAAGGGCTAAAGTGTTATGATTTTTCAAGAAGCTGCCGTCAAGGCCTTACAATGCAAACAGGAAGGAAAACAAAATGAGAAAGACACCGAATCAGGGGACAGGCCCTAGGTTCCGGAAGCAGGGGTTTACGCTCCTGGAGATTCTCATTGTGGTCATGATCCTTGGCATTCTCGCCGGCATCGTGGCTGTGAGAGTAAGTGACAAACCGGCCGAGGCCCGGATTACAAAGGCCAGACTCGATATTCAGGCCCTTGAGAACGCCGTCAGACTTTTCAAACTGGATAACGCCTTCTACCCGTCCTCGGAACAAGGCTTGGCTGCGCTTGTTGAAAAACCGAGCGTTGGAAGAATCCCATCCAAGTGGAGGGAGGGAGGGTATCTTGAAAAAGGTGTGCTGCCGAAAGATCCCTGGGGCGGTGACTACCTGTATCTGAGCCCGGGAGTCTATAACAGGGACTTTGATATCTGGTCCTATGGAGCTGACTATGAGGAAGGCGGGGAGGGCGAAGACGCGGATATTGGAAACTGGGTCATTGAAGAAGAATAGTGCCCCGGGATTCACCCTTCTCGAACTCATCATCGTCATGTTCATTGTGGTCCTCATGACCGGAATCCTGACCGTCCGTATCCTTGGAGTTCTTTCCGGTGGGGACCTGCGCCTGGCAAGCCGGATGGTCATCGGGGAATTCAACACCCTCAGGGGAAAGGCCGTTTCGACGCGCCAGTCCCAGACTCTGATCCTGAACATTGACAAGGATGCCCTCTATTCCATAGCCGGAATCTCTACGAAGCAGGATCTTGGGGCATGGGGAAACAATGATGGACAAAAGACCATCCCCAAGGCCGGATATCTTCCTCAAGGGGTTCTTTTTGAGGACGTGGTTCTTTTTGACAAGGAAAAGATCCAAGAAGGAGAAGCGAGGGTCAGATTCTTTGCAAATGGATGTGTGGACAGGGCCCTGATCCACCTGCGCAATGAGAACAATGAAGTCTATACACTTGAAGTCAATCCCCTGACAGGGCACGTGAGAATATACGACAGCTATGTTGAAAAGATATACGGGGAGTAGCGGCTTTACGCTTCTGGAAATCGTCATATCCCTCGGCCTCATTGCCACGGTCCTGCTGGCTGTTTTCCAGTTGCAGGCCCAAAACCTCAATCTCCTTTTGGAGGCTCAATTCATCACCGTGGCAAATGAGCTCGCCAGGGAAAGGCTTGCACGCATCCAGGCCGGAGGCACACTGATAGAAGGGACGGAAACGGGTGATTTTGGGGAAGACTATCCGGATTACAGCTACACGCAAGAAATCAGCGCGGAATCCGATCTGGACAACATCTACAGGATACGCCTCAGCATTCTGCTTGAGGAGGAGACCCCTGCCAGGAATCTTTCCCTGGAGGCCTATCTTTTCAGGTCGGAGAAATGAAAGGTTTTACTCTGCTGGAGCTGCTTATTTCGGTAGCGATGACTGTTGTGGTCATGGCCGCCGTTTACGGCTCTTACACCTCGAATATGGACGCCATCCAGATGGCCCGTCAAAACAGTATGGTCTATCAAACCGCGAGGGTCATCTTTGACCGTATGAGCAGAGACATGGAGTCCGCCTTTCTCACTGAGCGGCTTTCGGTCAATATGCCCGAGACCGGCTTCGTGGGGCAGGACCTTGAAATAGACGGGCGGCCGGCCGATAGGATAGATTTCACCTCTCTGTCTCATGTGTGCATGACGGAAGAGGATCTCCCATCAGACCTTTGTGAGATCGGGTACCATCTTGAAAAGGATGAGGAAGGAGAAGACCTTGTCATCTTCAGGAGGGATGAGGCTGCCGTAGACGCGGACATTTCAACCGGTGGACAACCTCACAAATTATCCGGAATGGTGAGCGGCCTGGACATATCCTACGAAGATGAGGAAGGTGAAGTATTTAACGCATGGAACACATTGGAACAAGAAAACCAGGGCAGGCTCCCGGCCCTTGTCCGGGTGACATTGACAATGAAAGACGAACAGGGAAGAGAACACACCTTTAGGACGGCCATACACCCGAAGCTCTCAGGAATGGTCCCAAAATGATCGGAACTCCGGTGAGATTCTTTCATCTCTTTGTGAAGCGGCAGGGATCCGCTCTTGTCCTCACGCTTCTGGTTATTTCCACGCTCACGGGACTGACTATTGCATTTTCCAGCGAATCGAGTCTCGAATTGAATCTCGCCGGTTATGCAAGAGACTATCACATGGCCTATCTGGCCGCCCAGTCAGGTATTCACATGGCGGTCGCCGTCCTCGAAAAAGACGAAGACAAGGAAATCGACGACCTCGACGAGGACTGGAGCAAAATGGAATCGACCGGGAGTCCGATGACTTTGCCGGAAGACACCTCATTGTCAGTAAGGATTGTTGACGAGACCGGTAAGTTCAACCTCAACACGCTCATCACCAGCAAGGGCACAGACCATGACCAGGCCGGTGATGAGAGCAATGTGAACACCGAAAATGAAGCGGCACTCATGAGACTGTTCGAAGCCCTTGGTCTTCCTGAAAACATGGCCGCTCCAATCCTTGATTGGGTTGACGCTGATAATATCGAGCGACTTGAAGGTGCAGAAAATCATTATTACCAAAACCTGAAGAAGCCTTATGCCTGTGCGAACGGTCCTTTCACCACCACAGGACAGGTATTTCTCGTAAAGGGCATGAAGGATATCGAAAAATTCGGTGAGGGAAAAGACAGGGACCTCCTGGATTTTCTGACGGTCTATCCAAAAGAGGAAAAAATCAATATCAATACGGCCCGGAAGGAAGTCCTGCAGTGCCTCCATGAGAAGATAGACGCCGCCCTGGCCGAATCGATCATCGAGCGCAGAGAGGAGCAGAGATTTTCCAATTTGAAAGACTTGGGTGATTTTCTCAGTCAGGAAACCCTGTCCCTGGACACGACGATACGCAGCGAGATTCAGGAGCGGGTTACCATGAAGAGTTCCTGTTTCTCCTTAGAAGCACTTGGGCGCTATAAGGAAAGTGAAGCGGCGATAAGGGCGGTCGTTCACAGGACGGATCGCGGAATGAAATTGTTTTACTGGCGGGTGATGTAGAGATGTTTAATGTCTTAAAAGAACTATTCGGACCCAAGGCCGTGGTGGGCCTGGAATTGACCGACCGGCACATTTGTGCCATTCGCGTCTCAAATCCTTTGAGTTCCCCGGAAATCGAACGCATGGCCTTCAGGGAGTTCGAAAGACCCGGGGAATCAGCGGATGCCCTAAATGCCTTCCTGACTGAAGAAAAGATTGACTGTGAAACAGTGATTACAGCGCTGCCCACACACCTTGCCACGATCAGGGAGATCACGGTCCCTTTCGATAAGCCCAAGAAATTGCGGAAGATCATCAAGTATCAGATGGAGACACATGTGCCCTTCCCCATAGATGATATGGTGGTTGATTTTCTGTCCTCCGAATCTGGTGACCGTATTGTCAGCGTGGGGATCCCAAAAAGGGTGCTGGCCGACCATTTACGGCTGCTGGCCCAGGCTGATCTGGCCCCCAGGGTCGTCAGTCTGGCCAATGTGGCCCTGTTCAATCTCTTCGTCTACACGAGGAAAGGAGAATCCGAGGCCCCGGCCTCGATTCTTCACTTGGATGGGGGACAGATCATCGTCCAGATCATATACCGGGATCGTCTCGATTTTGTGAGGGTCGTTCACGGTCAAGCGGGGCACCTGGAGCAATTGAGGGAGACCTTCGCCCTGTACAGGTTGAAGAACGCACGCAAGCCATTAAAGGAAGTACTTCTGACCGGGCCATCCGCAACCAACGCCGGGCTTTCGGAGGAAATCGCTCAGATATCGGATGCCCATGTTTCGCTATGGGAACCCTTCAGTGAAATCAAGCACAATCTGGGAGATGTGGACGTGAACAGGCAAAGCCGATTCGGCGTGGCGCTGGGATTGGCCCTCAGCCTGAGTAATGGATCTCCCAATGCCTTCGACCTGCGCAAGGAGGAGTTCGCCCTCGAGACCGCTGCAGATCTCAAGCCCTTAATCATGTTTATGCTACCGGCGCTTCTCCTGATTATCGCCCTTTTTACCTTCAACCTTTACCAGAAATTATATCATCAAGAGGCCTATTATGCATCGCTGGAAGACAGTGTCAGAAACGTATTTCTGGAGACATTTCCTGATACGACACAAATCGTCAAGGGAAGGGAGGTCCAACTGTTCGGTGAAAGGGTTTCAAAAGAAAAAGGGCAGTATCAATGGGAGGACAATTTTACCACAGACGGGACGGTTCTTGATGTCCTGCTGAATGTTACACAAGTGGCATCACGATATCCGGGTATGAGAATAGACAATCTTTCTATTGATGGAAAAAATATCCACATGGACGGTAGCGCCTCATCCTTCAAGATTGTCGACAGTCTCAAAGTCGATCTTGAAAAAAGTGACTTCTTTAGCAATATTAAGTTGGTAGGGGCAAAAGCGGACAAAAGACAGAACAGCATTCAGTTCAACTTTGTTTTGGAGAAACAATCATGAAAGTGAAAAGACGTGAAATGTTGCTGTTGGTTGCCAGCGGTATCATTGTCCTTGTCCTGGTTTATCACCTGCTCGTGATATCTCCCGCCCTATCCCGCCAAGAAGCCCTTGTCCGCCACATCGCGAACAAGGAGGCAGACTTAAAGAAAATCAGATCCCTCAGCAATGAATGGGAAAGATTTCAGAGGAGCCGGACTGAGGCAGAAAAGATGCTGAAGCAAAGAGGAGAGAGATTCACCCTTTTGTCCTACCTTGAAGGCATTTCGAGGCAGCTCGGCATCAATTCAAAGATTCACTATATGAAACCGCTCACCTTCCAGGATGAGCTGAAGGGAAGCATCAGACCTGAGGGCATTGAAATCAAACTGGACGGCGTAGCAACGCGTGAATTGATCCCATTTCTGCAACGGATCGAGCATGCCGGAAAATTATTAAACATTAGGCGGATTAGGATACAGAGGACATCCAAGGAGGGGGAAGACTATCTGAGCGTGACACTGCAGGTCCATACCTACGTATGAGGGAAATCCGCGGCCATCCACTGGTGCCCGGGACGCAACCCCGGTCTTCAGCAGGATGTGGGAGGCTGGGATATCCTCCCGATTGCAGCCATAAACATTTGACCCGCCCCATGGTGCCACAGTGGCCAATGCCATTTTGGACAAAAGTACATTTATATATAAAGTGAAAAGAAAATGATGCCGATAGGTAAAGGTGATCCACATTGATTTCATTCTAGGTTAACGGAGTATAAATCAATTTTATTTAAATGAAAGTTCGTTACTTTTTTGATTAAATTATATTAAATAATCAAAATATAACTTGAGATTTTATGATTTTTTTGTTATAAATCCGAGCCTTATGGTGGTTTTACAAGCATCCTTAGGCGAATATGTCCTTGTTGTGCTGAATAATCCGGATAAGAATTCGAATTATCCTTGAGTCACTGAACATTACAATATTTTACTCCTGTTGAACACGTGACAGCAGTGACTGTCATTTCAGAATCAGGTCTAACATGCCTCCACATAGAGCCATCTTTGATCAAATTTCAACGCAGAAAAATCTACCTTCTCTCCCCCATATTCTCCTCAAACTGCTTCAGGCCTGCAATCAGGACAACGGCGGTCTCAATAAAATTTCTGAAATTATTGATAAAGACCCAGCCCTCAGCGCAAAAATTCTCAAACTTGTCAACTCCGCCTACTTCGGGTTATCCAAGCGTATTGAAGACATAAAACAGGCCGTCGTGCTGATCGGGACGAGCGGCGTCAAGAATGTAGCCGTATGCTCCTGCATCTACGAAGCCTTTCCCAAGTCCAAAGGAAGCGGTGTCTTTGATCTCAAACGCTTTTGGTGGCACTCCCTACGCTGCGCCTTTCTTGCCAAAAAGATCGCCGAAGAGGTGAAATACAGTCAACCGGATGAGGCCTTTTTGTCCGGACTGTTGCATGATATCGGCAAACTGGTGTTGTGGGTCAATTTCGGAAAGACTTATGAAGAGCTTTTGGAGAGCACCAAGGGCCGTCCCGAGGCCCTTTTGGAGGGGGAGACCAGATTGGGGGCGACACACTGTGAGGTTGCCGCTTGGCTGCTGGACCGATGGCATCTTCAATCCGTCCTCACGGACCCGGTCTTATACCATCACGAACCCCAGAGCAGGGTCATGGGTGCCTTGCCGCTGGTACAGATCGTTTACGTGGCCAATGCCCTGTGCCAGGATATTGATTCGTATGAGACTCGGGGCTCCAATACGGCCAAGACGATTCTTGGTCTGGATGGAGAGTCACTCAGAAGCTTCATGATCCAGGCCGATACGGATGCGAGTGAGATCGCCCGTTCCCTTGATATCAATATTGACACCGCCCAACCCTCTGAAACTGAGACCCCCAAAATCACAGAACCTACCCGGGACCTCAAAAAGAGAGAGGCACTGATTCGTGAGGTGAGAAACGTCTCCCTTCTGGTAGGGACCCTCCAGGGATTCCTAGAGGCAAATGATCAGGACGGGATCCTTCATGTCCTTGTTCAGGGGCTCCAGGTCCTTTTTGATGTAAAAAAGGTCCTTTTCTTTATCTGTGATTCAGACAGGAATGTACTTTTCGGAAAGGCCCCTCAGAGCGATGGCGGTGTCGGCCCCTGTCATGCCCTTACCGTGTCCCTCAATATGACCGACAGCCTGATCGTGAGGACACTGAAAGATCGAAAGGCATTGGATTCCTTCAACATGTCAGGATCCATCCCATCCGTCATTCTGGATGAGCAGGTCATGCGTTTTCTTGGCGGAGAGGGGCTCTTCTGTCTCCCGATGGTCGCCCAGGGCGAGTCCGTGGGCGTTATGGTGATCGGTCTGAGCCGGCCCGAACTCTCCCATCTGACCGGGGAAGGGAACCTCTTGAATATCTTTGCCCACAACGGGGCACTTGCGCTGCGATTGGAACAACTGAAACGCAGCCAACTCCAGACAATTCAGAAAGAACGTCTGGGTGCGTCGGCGGATATTGCGCGAAAGGTCGTTCATGAAGTGAACAATCCTTTGGGCATTATCAAAAACTACTTGAAAATACTTGGACTGAAGCTTTCAGAACAACAAATTGCACAGGATGAAATTCGAATCATCAGCGAAGAAATTGATCGGGTGGCAACGATCCTCAAAGAATTGTCCGCCTTCTCTGCGGAGAAGGCCCATGACAGAGGACCCGTGGATGTCAATGCCCTGCTCCTGGATATCTTAAAAATCACCAGGGACTCTCTGACCAGGGATTCAAAAGTTGAACTCCAGCTGGACCTCGAGCGTTCCCTCCCCCCTGTCGTGGCAGAAAAGGACGGGCTGAAACAGGTGTTCATCAATCTCATCAAGAACGCCGCTGAGGCCATGAAGGGAGGCGGAAATCTGCACATCCAGACCCGATACGTTCCCGGGCCCTTCGGAGTTAAACCCTCGCCCGGGGACAAGAATGAACATCGGGGATATGCAGAAATCACATTCAGTGATGACGGACCCGGGATCTCCGAGGAAATCAGGGCAAGGCTCTTCGAGCCCTTTGTCAGTTCCAAGGGAGGAGAACATTCGGGTTTAGGCCTCTCCGTTGCCCATAACATCATCAAGTCATTTAACGGTCATATCACGTGCACAAACAAGGCTGAAGCAGGGACGGAATTCGTCATCGAATTACCGGTTTCAAGCTCCCACTGAACATAAACCATGGAGAAGTCGATGCTCCGGACCCCAAAGATCCTAATTGTCGACGATGAGCCGAGGATGTGCGACAGCCTCAAGTATTTACTTAATACAAAAGGCTATGAGATTCACACGGCCCTTTCCGGGAATGAAGCCGTGGGATGCCTGTCCGAGCATATCTTTGACCTTGCCCTTCTGGACATTCAATTGCCTGACATGAACGGACACCAGCTGATGGAGCATATCAACTCCAGCAATTCGGAGACATCGGTCATTGTCATTACGGGCAATGCCAATCTGGACTCGGCCGTCGCCGCCCTGAGGAGGGGGGCTTACGATTATCTCCGAAAGCCCTTTGAGTTCGATGAGTTATTGAAGACAGTAGAAAACGCCATCAACCATAAAAGGCTGAAAAGAGAAAAAGACTCCATCCATGAGAAGCTCAACCTTTCGGAGGAGCGCTATCGTTATCTGGTTCAAAATTCCCCCGACATTATCTATACATTGGACGCAAAGGGAAATTTCACCTTTGTGAGCGATGCAATTGAACGCCTTTTGGGTTACAAAAGCGCTGAGTTGATGGGAAGGCATTACAGCGCGATCGTCTATGGTGAGGATATTGAGAAGGCCCAGTGGTTTTTCAATGAGAGAAGGACCGGGAGTCGGGCCTCCTCCGGAATTGAATTGAGATTGAAGATCAGCGGAAACGGGTCCTTTAACTATTGTGAAATAAGCCACTTGACCATCGAACTGAAATCGACGGGGTTGTACGATCATTCCATATCGGACAAAAACAAGAAATATGTCGGCACCCACGGTGTGATACGGGATATCAGCGAGAGGAAACGGCTCCAGGCACAGTTGCAGAACGCGGAGCGCATGGAGGCCCTCGGGACATTGTCCGGAGGCATCGCCCACGACTTCAATAATCTGCTCATGGGGATACAGGGAAACATATCCTTGATGCTGCTGGATACGGATCCCGAAAATCCCCATTATGGCAGGATGCAGAATATAGAAGAATACGTCAAAAGCGGGGCGGAACTGACAAAGCAGTTGCTGGGATTTGCAAGGGGGGGAAAGTATCAGGTCAAGGCCTCGAACCTGAACGACTTGATCCGAAAGAGTTCCGAAATGTTCGGCCGCACCAAAAAGGAAATCAGCATTCACACGGGTTTCCAGAAGGATATCTGGTCGGTGGAGATTGATGAAGGCCAGATTGAACAGGTGCTGCTCAACTTGTACGTCAATGCATGGCATGCCATGCCCCAGGGAGGCGACCTTATCCTTGAAACCAAGAATGTAAAACTGGCTCCCGATGATTTACACGCCTTCATGATTCCGCCCGGCCCCTATGTAAAGATGTCGGTAACGGACACAGGCCTTGGCATGAACGAGGCCACCCAGAAGAGGATCTTTGAGCCGTTTTTTACGACCAAAGAAATGGGGAGGGGGTCCGGCCTAGGTCTGGCCTCTGCTTACGGGATCATCACAAATCACGGTGGCATCATTGACGTTCAGAGTAAAGAAGGGAAAGGGACCAGGTTCAATATCTATCTGCCCGCCTCTGAAAAGTCCTTCATACGGGAAAAGGAAGCCGAGGGGAAAGTGCAGAACGGTTCAGAAACGGTATTACTTGTCGATGATGAGGACATGATTATTGATGTCGGCAAGGCCATGCTGGAAAAGCTGGGATACCATGTTCTTACGGCCAAAACCGGCATGGAGGCCATAGACATCCTGGACAATCTCAATGCGGAAGCGACTTCCGGCCCAGACGGCCTCAGGCACCGCGCAGCCCCCTTACCCGACCTTGTGATCCTGGACATGATCATGCCGGGAATGGGAGGGGGGGAAACCTACGACAAACTGAAGTCTATCAATCCGCGGATAAAAGTCCTTCTTTCAAGCGGATACAGCATGGATGGTCAGGCGAGTAAAATCCTCGAGCGGGGTTGTAACGGATTTATTCAAAAACCCTTCAATATCAAAGACCTTTCCAAGAGTATGCGGAAAATTCTGACAGAGGGAAAGGAATAGCATATTTCCGGAACCAATCATCTTTAGAGCTCTCCGAGAATCGAAAAAACGGCTATTCTTTAAGAGAATAACCGTTTTTTCTGTTCCTAAAAATCGCATCGGCCTTACAAAACAGATTGCACCTTTTCGAATTGGACCTGCCCTCAATGGAATCCAAACACCTGCAGATCAAAACGGTTCTGAAGGCCATCCTTCCCAAAATCACAAGTCAACAGCATCGGAGACAGCGAGTTCAAGCATTTTGGTGCTGGCCAAAAGACGGGTGGTGTTCCGGGACAGGGCAGGAAAAGAATCACCCATCCGCATCAGTTCTTGTGCCGCCTTTTTTATTTCCTGGATCTTCCCGTCAATACTCTTGAGGTCTATTTTCTGATCTGTCATCTTTCTCCCCCCTAATGGTTCTTTCTCAAATCTTTGAAGCGCTTTGCCTTCACTTCGTATCTTGGAAGCGTTTCATACTCATGGAATTCCAACTTGTATCCCAGGTTGGTCTTCAGCCGGAGTTGGTCTTTGAGCTGAGCGGCAATTTCCTCCTGTTTGTCTTTAAAATCGGGCAGCAGTTCCACCTTGAGGGTAATGCGGTCCACGTCTCCCACCTTGTCGACTACAATCTCAAATTCGTCGCCGAGTGAGGTAAAGCCCCGCACAACCTCTTCGATGGCTGCCGGCGCCAACAGCACCCCCTTGACCTTGGTGATGTCATCGGCCCTTCCTACAATGCCCCCTTTGATCAGCCTGAAAGTCCGTCCACAGGGGCACAGGTCATCGGCCCATTCGATGATGTCCTTGGAGTCAAAGCGGACGCAGGGTTGGGCGATCCTGTCCAGGGCCGTGATCACCATCTTTCCCCGTCGCCCCGTTTCATAGATGGGTTCTCCGGTCTCAACATCCTCGATCTCCACAAGGAAAAGGGCCTCATTGACATGGAGGCCGCCGGATTGTTCCTCGCACTCAAAGCACCACGCCCCGATTTCCGTCGCCCCCGCATGGTCGTAAACCTTGGCATTCCATGCCTCCTCCATGCGTTTTTTGGTGGCGGGAATGGATGCCCCGGGTTCTCCCGCACACGTAATTTTCCTGATGCTCATCTTTTCCGGATCAAGACCCATTTTCTTCTTGGCCGTATCGGCCATTCCCAGGATATAGGTGGGCGTCGCCATCATGGCCGTAGGCGCCAGCTCCTGGATTTTGAGAATACGCGCCTGAGTGTCCAACACACCTCCCGGGATCACTTCGCAGCCGACCTTTTCCGCAGCATAATGGGCAGCCCAGAAGGCCACAAAGACATTGTACCCGAATGGAAGAAACACACGGTCGCTCGGCCGATAGCCCTGTGCCCACATGATATAGGACCAGCATTCGGCCCACCATTCCCAGTCCTGCCAAGTGTCCGGCTGATAGACCGGTTGTCCTGTGGTTCCGCTCGTCTGCCTGAATTCAGTCACATCCTCGAGAGGCACACACAGGGCATCCCCATAGGGGAAGGGATCCTTGCGCTGAATGTCTCTCATCATGCCCTTTTCGACCTTGGGGACATGAGAGATGTCTTCAATCGTCCGAATATCTTCTGGTTTTATTCCTGCCTTGTCATAGAGCGATCTGTGGAATTTGGAGTGATCGTAGGCCCACTGAAAAATCCTCTTGAATTTCTTTAACTGGAGATTTCGAAGCTTTTCAGCCGGGAGCGTCTCCAGAACCGGATTCCAGTACTTTTGGTCAGTATACATAGCAGTCCCTTTTTTGGTTTAGATGGTTTTTGAAAAAATAAACACCCTACAGATCAGAACCCAGAAATTGTTGTCACCTCCCTCCCCTGGCAAGATTTCGAAACATATAAAAATGCACTGACGAATGAAGACCATCCCTGGGGAATGCCTCCCCATCAAATTGGGAAGCCTTACGCCCGGCCTCTGCCCTGCTTAGGTCAACGCCAGACGATCATCAATGCGTTTGGCCTTTTCTTTCAAGATATTTGCATAGAATGCCACGTCCTCTTCTTTTATCTGGGTGTTCAAGCCGAGCACATAAATGGCCGTCATCAGTTTTCTCTTGTAATTGTTCAACGATACAGCAACGGCCCTTATCCCCTCTATGTATTCCTGGTCGCTGTAGGCGTAGCCGTCTTGCCTCACCTTTCTGATCGCCCGAAGAAACGCTTCTCTATTGAGGATAGAGAAGGGTGTATACTTTTTCAACTTGTATTGAGAGATAATCTCTTCAATTTCCTGATCGGCCATTCTGGACAAGATAATTTTACCCACGGCCCCGGCGAGGATGTGGGTCGAGAGTCCGATTTCAGAGGAAACATTGAGGTGCATAGGAGAGTCGACCTTATCGACCGTAACAACCATATCCTGGATCAGGACCCCCAGGTAGGCGGAGACGTTCAGTTCGCGGTGGATCTCTTCGAGATAGGGATGCACCGTTCTGATCAATTCGGAATTGTTGCCGGCAGCCCTTCCAAGGGCATAGAGACGAGTCCCCAGGCGCAATTTATTGTCCAGAGTCTGTTCAAGGACGCCCATCTCCATCAGTGTGTAGGCTAGGTTGTATACCGTGCCCTTGTGGTAACCCAGGGCATTGGCGATTTCGCTGATGCCGACATTTCTTGGTGTCTTGGAAAGGAGGTCCAGCACGTTGAAACACTTCTGGAGGGCTGGAACCCGCTTGAATTCCTTTTTTATTTTCATTTTCCGGCACTAAACTCCAGCATGTTTCGCCTATATAAAACGCCTGTTTTCTATAGAAAAATAAATAGATCAGTTTCCTCTTTTTGTCAAACAAAATGAAATCCATTCGGTGAGGGGCGTGTCATGCCCCAGAGATTTTATTGATTTCAGAGGAGGAAACATGTTATTGAAAATCGTTCTTAATGAACAAAAATGACCCGTGGGAGACTGCCCATGAAAAAAGAGACCCCTCAAAAAACAGGCAAAAAAAGCGGGAAAAAGAAATATACCCGCTTGATATTCTTCTTGTTTCTCTGCCTGACCCTGTTCGTGCTCATCATCATGGCCCTCAACTCCGGAAAACCGAGCCTGAAGATCTCCTTGGGGGATGTGAACGAAGGCCTCAAGGGTGCCCATTTTCTAAAGACCAATCAGGCCCTGATTAGACAAATGAGCGACAACTGGCTCCCCAACGATATTTTCTGGCCGACCGTATTCCTGGACAATATGCCGAATTTCCAGATCGGTGAACTGGAAGTCGTGAGATACAATGCCAGGGTCCTGAGAGACAACCTCTCCAGAATGAGGACGACGGATAAGCTGGATCCCTATGCCGAGGCCGTATTCACGGCCCTTTCCAATGACCCTTACAAGTGGTGGTTTCCTTCCGCCGAAAGCAAGTGGGACCTGGCCTATGGCGGTCTGGAGGACTTTTATCAAAATCTTCAGTCCGGAAAGTCCCATTTTTATCCAAGGGCCGATAATCTCGTGGAACTCCTGAATCAGTACCTCTCGCTCATGGGCGGTGTAAATACACGCCTGATCAACGCCCCCGGGGACATCAGCACAACCGTGTCCGTTGAGGACGCCAAGAAGGAAACCCCTGACACACCGAATGTGGTTGGCATTGATATACCCTGGCACGAGATCGATGACAATTTCTATTATGCCCAGGGGGTGGCCTATGCCCTCCATGAATCCTTCAGGGCCATCCGAATCGATTTTCACGATGTCCTGGTTGACAAGAATTCCACCATCCTTGTGGACAAGATTCTGGAGATCCTCGGCAGGTGTCAGTTTGAACCCTTGTTTATCTTTAATGGCGACCCGGACAGCATTTTTGCCAACCATTCCCTGAACCTTTCCGGCCTCTTTAATGATGCCAGGCAAAAGATCAATTCCCTGACCGTCGCCTTGATGCAAGGATGAGAGGAAACACCCTCATGCATGAAATGTCCATTGCCCAGTCCCTGATCGAAATCATCAGGGAGGAGATGGCACAAAACAATGCCTTGAAACTCAGGACCGCACGAATCCAGGTGGGACAGATGTCGGCCATTGTCCCCGCCGCCCTTTCTTTTTGTTTCGGTGTAATCACGGAGGGGACTGAAATGGAAGGGGCGGAACTGATTGTAGAAAGCGTACCTTTGAGTGGGAAATGCCATCAGTGCGGCATGGAGTTCAATATCGAAGACTATGCCTTTCTCTGCCCGTCCTGCGGGGGCCAGGAGATTGGGATAATGAGCGGCCAGGAACTGGCACTTATTGAGATCGAGGTGGAATGACGCTTGACGTTTCAAAAACAATGCAGCAATGTCCGGTTAGGATTTTGAGAATATCTTGTGAACCGTGTAAAGGGAAGATTTAGGCAACAAAAAAAACCAGAGGTTATGCCTCATCATTTCTTTTTCATCTAAAAGGATAAGAGCCATGAAAATTGCCGTCGTGCGAAATATCCTCGAAGCCAACGATCGCATTGCCATGCAGAACCGGGAGTTTTTTGATGCAAAAGGTATTCTGGTGTTTAATCTTATGAGTGCCCCGGGCGCCGGCAAGACGACTCTTCTTGAAAAGACGATAGACGCTTTGAAAGACGGGCTGAGGATAGCCGTCATTGAGGGTGACATTCAATCATCCATGGATGCCGAACGGATTGCCCGGAAAGGAGTCCCGGCCGTCCAGATCAATACGGGTGGCGCCTGTCACCTGGACGCGAACATGATCAGGGACACCTTTGAAGAAATCGATTTCGAAGGGCTGGATCTGCTCGTAGTCGAGAATGTGGGTAACCTGGTCTGCCCGGCGGAATTCAAGATCGGGGAGGATTTCAAGGTCATGATCCTCAGTGTAACCGAGGGAGAGGATAAACCATCCAAATATCCCCTCATGTTTCACGAGTCAAAGGCATTGCTGATCAACAAAATAGATCTTCTCCCCTACGTGGACTGCCGGGTTGACAGGATCAGGGAAGAGGCCCTCAAGGTCAACCCGGATCTGACGATCTTTGAGATTTCCTGCAAGACGGAAGAGGGGCTCGACGATTGGTATCACTGGCTCCGAGAAAGGATTCAAGACAGAAAATCTGATCAGGGCGTCACGGGATAGCAGACTGCGCCCACAGGAAAAGTCCACTTAAAAATGGGCATGGGGTGCGTCTTCCATTTTCCCCCATGCCTTGGCGCCGGTTCACGGTATTGCGCCGAGACACGGTTTTTCCCTTCAGGAGATCTTAGGGGGGAGGGCGCCCTGTCGTTCCATGAGCTGCTCCTGGGGGGCGAGGGATACCATAATTTTCTGAGCCATGCCCCGACCCATTGCAAGACGGGTATAATTGTGCCCCACAATCAGCCGCCCATTGCCCGTGTTGTTGATGACTTCCAGAATATCACCCTGCCGGAAGCCCATGGCGGCAAGCCTTGCAAGGGCCTCTCTACCTCCATTTATCTCCTTGATCACCACGATCTCGCCGGATTTGGCTATGGAAAGAGGCAGAAGAGGACGCCTGCGGGACACGCAATCCCCACAGAGTCCGTAGATCTCCATTTTGTGTTGGAGCATGTGGAATCCGTGTTCTGATGCTATCTCCAGTTGAAGCATTTCCAGACTGTTATTTCTGAACTCCACGATCTTTCCGCACTTGGTGCAAATGAGGTGATCATGGTGCCTGCCCAGGTGTCGATGTTCATAGCGGGGAGGTTGCCCTTCAAAATTTTTCTTTTGTGCGAAGCCGTGTTCCACCCACCGATTCAGGCATTGACGCACAAAACCGGGTTCGTAATCATACCCCCTCTCCCGCAGGATCTGCATCAAATCTTCAAGCGTAACATGCTCTTCGGTGTTCAAAAAGGCGTCTACGATGTTTAATCGCTTTTCCGTTTCACCCAACCCATCCGATTCAATCAGGGCCTTAAAATTGTTCCTTTCGAAATAGTTGTCGTTGATCACGGCCTGTCTCCAGATTAGCCAACAATCTTGTGATAAGGGATTCGGGGCAGGACGGTTATGAGTTTTCCCGGCATTTCGAACAGTAGCCGTTCAAATCAAGACGGTGATCCAAGATCTTAAAGCCGTACTGAGTCTCCAACCGTTTCTTTGTCTTTTCCAAGTCTTCCGCAATAAACTCAATCACTTGACCGCATTGCACACATCGCAGATGACAGTGGGGGGGCTGCCCGTAAAATGCTTCATAGTGCATGTGACCGTCTTCATGCCAGACTTCCTTGATGAGACCGCACTCCAAGATCAGGGGAATATTCCGGTAGATGGATGCCTTTGATACCTTGCTTCCCTTCCGGCGGAGTCGAAGATAAAGCCCGTCCACGTCAAAGTGGTCCGTCGTTGCAAAGATCTCCTCTATAATCCGGTCTCTTTCAGGCGTCTTTCTCAGGCCCTTTTGCGATACAAAGTCCCGGAATAGCCCCACCTCCTTATTCATTCCCGCCCCTATTGCAATTTAGTTTCAATAATAATAACCTTGTCGGCACATGTCAATCGGATTCACGAAGAGTGGTGAACTACAGCGTTATTTTCAAACAAATGCACGTGCGGTCCCCGCGTTCCCGAAAAGACGGAGGTCAGCGCACGATTTGACGACAAATATCCCGGAATCTCTTTTAACACCTTAATTTTCTTGTTGAGTTATGATATTGTCACTTCACGGAAATCCACTCAGAGCAGGCACCTAGACAACCAATGTCCGAATTTTCATTTGTCCATACGGCAGACCTTCATCTCGACAGCCCCTTTTCCGCCGTTCGGCAGAACAACAAGGTCCTGGCCGAGACCCTCCGAAAGGCGACTTTCGAGGCCTTTGATCGAGTCATTCGACTTTGTATTGATCATCACGTCGACTTCCTTCTTGTGGCAGGCGACGTCTTTGATGGGGAGGACCGAAGTCTTCGTGCCCAGATCCGGTTCAGGGACGGACTCACCCGGCTCTCAGAGGCCGGTATCCAGGCCGTTGTGGTCTGTGGAAATCACGATCCCCTGTGCAGCTGGGCCTCATCCCTGGCCTGGCCCCCGGGCGCCCGTCTGGTTGGTGAGCATCTGGAAAACCTATCCATAGAGCGGGACGGCACCCTTCTCGCCCGTATTCAGGGGATCAGCTATCCGAAGCGGGAGGAGAAAAGGAACCTCAGCCGCATATTCCACCGTCAGGATTCCGCCTTCCATATCGGCCTGCTCCATTCCAACCTGGGATCGGACACCGGACACGAGCCCTATGCCCCCTGCTCACTGGACGACCTCAAGGCCGCCGGCATGGACTACTGGGCCTTGGGTCATGTGCACACGCGAAAGGTCCTTTCGGAAAATCCGCCGGTTGTCGTATACCCGGGGAATATTCAGGGCCGACACATCAGAGAGGCCGGTGAAAAAGGCTGTTATCTGGTTCGGGTAAAAGCAAACAATGAAGTGGCCCTCGAATTTCACCCAACGGATGCGGTCCGCTGGGTGACCGGGGAGTTGCCGATCCAGGGAATCCGGACCCTGCAGGACCTCATGGAGACCCTTGAGAAAGTGTCTTCTGAAATCGCCGAAAAGGGGAAAGGACGGCCCACCATATCCCGTATTGCCTTGAGAGGAAGCGGGCCCCTGCACCATCTCCTCCAAAGGCCGGAAACCGCCTTCGATATCCTGGATGCCCTACAGGAGATGGGTATGGCCCGATCCCCTTTTCTATGGGTGGAAAAGGTCGAGACAGAGATTTTCCCTCCAGTGGACCTCGAGGTTTCGGCAGAAGAGAGGGGTTTTCTGGGTGAACTCCTTCGCTATTCCCGCGATCTCCGGCATGCCCCGGACTTTGAAGAAAGGCTCTCAAAAGAGCTGGATCCCCTTTTCTCAAACCCCAGGGCCAGGAGATTCATCGCACAGCCCGATGCACCGAAACTCCATCAACTCCTCCGCGCTGCGGAAAGGCTCTGTGCGCAGGGACTCTACGGCGGGGAGAAAGGCGCTTGAGGTTAACCCGCCTCTATATCAACGGGTTCGGCCGTTTTCATGATCTCCGGATAGACGGCCTTTCCCCCGGCCTGACGGTCTTTCTGGGGCGAAACGAATCCGGTAAAACCACCCTCTTAAATTTCATCCGGGCCATGCTCTTCGGGTTTCCGGACGGCAGGAGCAACGAAAACCCCTTCCCTCCACTTTTCGGAGGCAGACACGGGGGCAATCTTACCCTGGTCACAGCCGATGAAGAGACATTTCTCCTGGAGCGCTACCCCGGCCCCCGGGGCGGTCGGCTGGATATCTCCAAACCGGATCCGTCCCAGGGGGGCAATGATCGTCTGGGACGTCTCCTCGGACCGTCCAATAAGACCCTCTTCCGAAACGTCTACGCCTTCAGTCTCTCCGAACTCCAGGATTTTGACACCCTGGATACCGATGCGGTGAGGGAGACCCTTTACAGCGCGGGCGCAGGCATCAACCCCCAGGACATGATTCAGTTGAAGGGAGAGCTGGACAAACGGGCAAGCGATCTCTTCAAGCCCGGCGGCATCAAGCCGAAGATCAATGCTGTTCTGGCCCGCCTCTGGGCCATACAGCAGGAAAAACAGGCCATCTACGGCAACATGGACCGGTATGACGAGATTCAGGGACGAATCGAAGAATGCACGCATCTGATACAGCAATCCGAAAAGAGACATCCAGAACTTTGCGCCGGGCTCAAACGGATCGAGCAACGGATCCAGGCCTGGCCCGATTGGGTCAATCTGCGCTTGATCGAAGAAAAGCTTGAAAAACATGAACCCATTGACACCTTTCCGCCCCAGGGACTCCTTCGTCTCGAACACCTGAAGTCCAGGCTTGAAGAGGCTGAAAAGGCCTTTGTTGAGAAACAGGAGGACCTCCATCGACTCCAGGGGGAGCTCACCGGCCTGAAGACGAATTCCAGGATCCTGGGTCTCAGAACGGAGATTCTGGAACTCCAGAGGAATCAGGGACGCTTCGAGGCACTTCAGGAGGACCTGCAGTCCCTTGACGCGGAAATCGTCCGAGGGAGGGAAAGGCTGAGGGAAGATCTCGGACGCCTGGGGCCGCAATGGGATGAGAACGGGGTCCTGGCCTTTGACCTGTCCCTTTCCCTGAGAGAAGAGATCCGGCATCACAGGGAGGCCCTTGCGGGGTTGGAAAAGGATGTCCAAAGGGAAAAGATCCGGCATGAAGGGATCCTGGCCCGATGCAGGGAGGTGGAAGAGGCGTTTTCGGACCTGAGGGAACCCGATATCCTTTCCGCCCGAGATCTGGAGGCGCTTCGTACGGCCTGCCGTAGACTGGATGAAAGGCTTGGGCAGTGCCATATGGTGGAGCACGATCTCAGCCGGTTGGAGCAAAGGCTGGCGGAACTCAAGGAGGAAAGAGGGATTCTTCAGGGCGCAGCCGAAAGAGAGGAAAAACGCATGCCTTTTTGGCCGGTTGCGGGTCTGCCGGCCGCCGGGCTCATCTATGGGGCCTGGTCATGGTTCCACGGGCGGATCCTCCCGGCGGTGGGGGTATTCGGCGGGACCGTCCTGGGGGCACTCTCTCTCTGGGTGTCCTGGCGCGAGACGAGACGCCGCAGGGTGGAGATCCTCGGAAACACCGACATCCTTTTGAAGCGCATCGGTGAAATGGAGAAGAGAAGGGCTGTCCTTGACGGGGAAAGAGCGGCCCTTCAAAGAGATATGGAGGAGGCAAGATGCCTGCTGGGGCTCCAGGAGATCCCCGCCGCCGGAGACATGGAGCCAATTCATGATGAACTGGCGGACCGTATTGACCATTTGAAGGTCTGGATCAGGACCAGGACCGAGCTTGAACTGATCCGGGAACGGCGGGCGCAGTCCGGGCGAGAAATGGAGGAAACGGCATCGTGCCTGGAAGCGGCCCGTGTTCAGTGGCGAAACTGGCTTGAAGACCGGGGTCTCGATTCCGCCCTCTCCACCGAAGGTGCACTGGAGGCCCTCGGCCTCATGGGATCCTGCAGATCCCAGATCAATGCCCTCCAGAGAAGCCGGGAGAGGCGGATTTCCATCCATGAGGTCTGTAGTCGCTACCGGTGTCTGGCAGAGCGGGTTCTCGGCGCCCTGGATCGTCCTTTGAAGGGCGATCTCCGGGGGCATATCCAGGATCTGGTCGAAGTCTACCTGACTGCCGAACAGGCTGAGGAAAAACGGAGACACATCAGCCAGGAGATGACCCTGGGCCGAAAATCCGAGGCCGCCATCCGGGGCCGGATCGAGGACCTGAAGGGCGAAATTCGGGTCCTGCTGGCCTCCGGCGGCGCGGAGGAGGAAGAACGTTTTCGGGAAAAGGCCCTGGTCTTTGAAAGGCGAAAGGCCCTGAGGACGGATTGGGAGGCAGCCTGGGACAATATAAAACGGATTCTTGGTCCTTCAGAAGACCCGGAGGCACTGGTGTCAGAATTTTCGAAAACCGGTCCGGAGGATCTTGCGCTGAAAAAATCCGTGTGGGAACAGGACATCTTGAACGCTGAGGAGACACTGGACCGACTCAAGAAAGAACAGGCGGCCCTGGAAGAGCAGGCCCGACAACTGGCCCAGGATGAAAGGATGTCCGTACTACGGGCCGAGGAGGAGGACCTTCTGGAAAACCTTTCCAACCTCGCCGATGAGTGGGCCGTCCTCAAACTCGCGCAGGGGCTCATCCGGGGCGCCGGCGAGAACTATGAAAAGGAATGTCAGCCGGCGGTCATCAGCGAGGCCGAAACATTCTTCGAGCACCTGACCCTCGGCGCGTATCCCTCCCTGGTGGCCCCCTTTGGTGAGACTCGGATCGAGGTGATCAGCCGAGAGGGCGGCCGCAAGGAGATCGGCCATCTCAGCCGGGGCACGGCGGAACAACTGTACCTTTCGCTGCGGTTCGGTTTTGTCCGGGAGTTTTCCCGGAGATCAGAGCCCCTGCCGATCATCATGGACGACATCCTGGTCAATTTTGACCCTCTAAGGGCCGGGGCGGCCGTGCAGGCCATCCTGCAACTCTCCAAGGGGCACCAGATCTTCTTCTTCACCTGCCATCCTCAAACGGCCGATCTTTTCAGAAGACAGGATACCACGACACCCGTCCTGGAGATCGCCGGACACAACATCAAAGAATAGGTGTAACCCCGGGTGGTCACAATAGGATCCGCCGCTCCAGGCGACGGCAGGGATCGCACTGACGGATACACGATTTTTCGATGATCGCCATGCCCTGAAACCATTCCACGCCTACTACCTGAAGGAACCGATCTGGCACATGGATATCTTTATTTTCAAGGCCTCACAGGCGTTGGCCAGATCAATCTTCTTAAGACCGAATCTCTCCGCGATCGCCCAGGCAAGGCGGCAGGGGAGTCGTTTTTCCACTAATGAGGTTTCAATAGCCTGCCGCAGAAATGGTGAAACCGTCTCTGCCGGTTTGACGATACGGTTTTGGGGTTCGTAGCCGAAAAGACCTAATTGGCATTTACCGATCCGAATCTCCAGGAGATCCATCACCACACCGATCTCTGCGGGGGATACCTTCAATTCCGCCGCAATCTTATGGGCTGCAGCACAGGTCATCTTGCCGTCTGTCATGTTGCGTTTGACGGCCCTGGCAATTCGTGCGTCCGGGGCCAGGGACGGGGAATGTTTTAAAGCGTAGTGTCCTGCATCTTGGTGAGTCATAACTGTTCCAATCGTTTTTTTATGAAAATAAGATATTTGGTATGAATTTAGCCCTTTCCAATAACTGTGTAGAAATCATGCACCCTTTCTTACGTTCCGAAGCTCCCGGACTGGTCTTTTTTGCGATTTATCCATGGGGGAGTTCTGCCCCCTCCCCATTCTCGACTTTGTCGAGCTGGGGTTTCCCCCACGGATAAATCGCAAAAAGACGGCGTCCTCCCGCTAGTCACTTCAGAAAGGGAGCATGATTTCCTTTCGAATTTTTCAAAGGGCTAAAGTGTTACGATATTTGAAAATGACGACCAGGCGTCTCGGATTATCTATCACAAACGATACAAAGTCTCAACCGCATTTTACGCCTTCATCCTTTCACAAGCCTTTCCCCATTTAATACCCTTTCTTTCCGCCTTGTTGATCCTTTCCCTTCTCCTCTTTCATGAAATGTCACCTCGATACATTGTTTCCCAAAACAAGTCCATTTTTCGCCCCGGCTTCAATCAAATCAGGCTGCAGGCGATAAAAAACGGTCATCTTCGCATTGAGGTTCCCACCCAGGTAGCAGCGGAAAGCGGGGACCCGGATTTTCTCGGAATTGATAAGTCCTTTGAACAGGGCCTAGGTCGGTAGCCCCCGGCCCAAAACAGGGCACCAGCCGGGGATAAAAATTCGGCCTGGAGTTTTGAGGAACGGGGGTCAGCTCCAGGGAAAAGGGCTGCAGGACTCCGGGAGGAGTTCTCCCTTTTCATAGCGGTCAAATCGAAAAGGATCCAACAGGGCCTGTTTTTCTCCCATGATTTCCTTGGCCACCAGCTTTCCCACACCAATCATCTTGAAGCCGTGACTGGAGTCTGCAATGATATAGCAGTTCTGCCTCATCACATCGAAAATGGGAAAGTTGTCCGGGCTGAAGGCCCCCAGCCCCCCGGAGGGTTCTTTTCGATAGCGGTGAAATTTATCTTTGTAGCGTCTCTGACAATGTGCCAGTGCGGATGTCCACATGTGCGCGAATTCAGGGCCGACCACGAAATCCGGCGAATCAATGCCATAAGGGTCCACATCCACTTTTTCCTTGTCCACAAGATCCGGCGTGGCCCCCCCCTGAATACCCCTGAAATGGGCATCCGGCTTATAGTAGATTCCCCACTCTTCATTCGTAATCAGTGAGCCGTCTTCACTTGAATAGAGGGGTGCATCGGAGTCCACATGGATGACGGGGGGCATCTTCCCGCTGTTGTCATATCCGTATTTTGGATCCACGCCCAGGGTCCCCTCCTGTAGAGACCAGTAGGTCCACATCTTCAGATCAGATCGTACCTTGCCCTCTGCATCCCTGACGTCAATACGGCCGGGTAGTTCCAGCATCTCCCAGAAGCCGTTGATCCAGGGTCCGGCCCCGATCACCACATAGTCACAGGTGATCGTCCCCCTGGACGTTTCCACTGCGGTCACGGAACGGTTGAAAGGCAGGCCCGTGACCTGGACCCCGGTGAGGATCCGGACGCCCTCGGCCTCGGCCTTATCGGCCAGCCGGTAAAGTGCCCGGGTGTTATGGGCGTAGCCCCCGCGTTTTTCATGGAGAATAGAGGTCGTTTTTTTCGCCTGCCAGTCTTCGAATATGTTTTCACGCATATATTTCAGGCAATCCTTTTCGCCTTCGATAAATTCGGACTCATAGGCGATATCCTTCTGCCGCGCATAAATCTCAGCCACCCCCTGGTGCATACTCTCCGGTGAAATCTGCATGTACCCGACCGGAAGATAACCATACCCTTCGGCATCCTCCTCCCACAAATCCACACTGTGGGCGATCAATTCCTGCATGGCCGCCTGGTAATAGTTGTTGCGGATCACACCGCAGGCAATTCCGGAGGCGCCCGCCCCGATTGCGGTTTTATCAATGACCAGGATATCCTGACCGGAGCCCCTGCCCCGACGCTTCAACTCCCCGGCGAGGTAGTAGGCCGTACTCAGACCATGGATACCCGAACCGATGATGACAAACTTGCAGTGGGTTGGAAAAGCCATGATAGCACTCCTTTTCAATCGCGATGTTTACCGCGAAGGCCCCAAGCGTTCTGCTGCCAATGTTCCTTGCCTTTGGCCTAAAGCCCTATTTAAAGGGGTCCCACCTGACGGTCTGCTGCTCGTAGGAAGGCGGGAAAAACTGCAAGAACGCGTCATAGTAATAAAGTTCCTTAAAGGACGCAAACGGCAGGCCGTATGCCGCCTTGGGCCGGTGTTTCAACTCCTCGGGATCGATGATCTGGGAAATGAGATCGTCCATGACGTCGTCCATGCCGGTCCCCATGGCAAAACGGAGCTTTTCGCGATTGGCGATCCTTTCCGGGAGCATATCCCGAAATGCCTCCCGCAGGATGTATTTTTCTGTCTGTTTTTCTCCGTATATCTTCCATGCCATGGGAATCTTCTTGCTGAAGGCCACGACCCTTGTGTCAAGAAACGGCGTCTTGTAAATCACGGCATTGGCCATCCAGGCTCGATCCAGACGCCTCAGGGCCGTGTTGTAGGCAATATCCAGAAGTTTTTGGGCCAGACGATCTCTTTGTTCGTTGCTCTTCACCTTCGGGTTCTTAAGGACCATCCGGTACCCGCCGAACAATTCGTCGGCACCCTCGCCGACCAGCACCGCGTTCGAGTACTCCTTCACATTCCTGGACACAAAGTAGTTGGAAAGGATCCCGGATATGCAGTCTTCGTCGAAGCTCTCCAGATACCAAACCGCTTCAGGCAAAAACCCGACGATATCCTCCTCCGTGATTTCATAGATGTGGTGTTCCAAACCTAGAAAATCGGCCATGAGCTTTGCATTCTCCAGGTCCGGGCCGGGGGCCTGCTTTACCGTACCGGTGAAGAGGAGGAGGTTTGGATTGAACTCCTTTGCAATGGCCGCGATGATGGAGCTGTCGAGCCCTCCGCTCATGGCTAGTGCATTGACGTCATCCATGCGCCGCCGCACCGCATCAATAAGCAACTCTCTCAGGATCTCGGCCCCCTCTTTGAGGTCCGCCGGTTCCGGCACATCCGGTGAAAAGGCTTCGAAAGGCTGCAGGCCCTTCTTTGAGCTGAAAATGTGGCCCGGAGGCAGTTCGTGTATGTCGAACTGCACGTGGTCTTTGAGGCCCTTCATCTCCGTACTGAAATAAAAGATGCTGTTGTTTCTGCCGAAGAAAAGGGGCCTTGCCCCTACATGATCCCTGGCCAGGATGACCTCGTCGTCCTTTTCCACAATGGCGCAGGAAAAGCTCCCGTCCAGGTGCTTGAAGCAATCCTTTTCGTGTTTTTCGTACATCTCTCTAAAGAGATCTATGTCCCTTTGATTGCCGGACCTTTCGTTGAAGAGACGGCCGTCAAACAGGATGTAGGGTGGATCTTCAAGAGAGGTGCAATAGGTCCGATCAGGGGCGACATTGATCTCATTGGCTCCCAAGGCGCCTCTGTCATCGGTGAGTGAGCGGATGATCGTATTGTCGGGTCCGCGATGCCTCATTGCCCGCAGCATACCCCACATCTGCTTGGCACCGTTAAAACTGATCTTTCCGTGTTGCGATATGATCCCTGCCAGACTTGCCATGTCTCTCTCCTTTTGACCTCCTTGTGATATCTTTCCTTTTTAAAAAGTGTGACTGATCAATATGCCTTGACTATGGGCCGCCTCCCGGTGATGCAGCACGGGTTACCAGACAGGCCATACCTCTGAAAAGGGCTGTTTGAAATGATCCTGCGATCCGCGGACACCCTGTCGTTCTCGAAGTTGGTTCCGTTTTTTTATCCGGAGATTATCTTCAAGCCATATCATTTCAATAGCACTTTTTACAACTGAAATTATCTGAACAGAACCTGTATGTCAAGGAATATTATTTTCTTCTTGTTTATGTGGTTCGAAAGGTGAGGAAGAGGCCTGAAGGGGCCGAC
>JBMNCO010000217.1:0-50840 GCA_049366815.1 Desulfatiglandales bacterium
GAAAACCGGTTTGATTTGATAGGGGATAAAGGCTTAAAAACATAGACGTCCCCATGTACTGGAGCGAATCACCATGTATCCCGGCGCGTGGCTCTTCCCCGAATTTATCGTCTCTTATATCAAATGGGACGGCTCATTTTCCAGATCCAATTCCTTTAAGGTTTCAGGTTTTGGCAGGCCTTCCTTATCCAGGCCTTTGAACTCATAGAATTCATCCACCATCTTGACAAATTTTTCCTTATTGATCACCAGGCCGACAACGCCCGGGGCACCGCGCCTGCAGGGCTCGTCAAAATAACGGTGGTTCAACATGTCTCCCTTCCTGAGATCATCTCTCCTGAGTCCTTCCCTGAGCTGATAGATCCGCTCTATCATGTTGCACCTTCTTCCTACGTGCCAGATGTCTTCAGGTGACATGTCAAGGCCGGTATTCAAATACATGATCTTGGACCAGTCTTCGAAATTGGGAAGCGTCGCACCCAGGAATGTGGTGTGATATTTACAGATTCCCAGGCAATCAATGGCCATATAACAGTTTTCCTGCCAGTATACCTGCCAGGCCTTGCCGATGTACTCCGTGTGCTCTGAACTCAGAGGCCCTTCGTAGGGTATCGGGCTGCTGTAGATCTTCCGCAGTATCGGCTCGGGCAGATGGTACAGGTCAATGGCCGGTCGGCTCCGCAGATGATCGGAGCCCCGCGATGCCAGGGCACAGTTCAGGGCGAGGGCGGGTGTTGCCCGTTCATCGGAGTGCAGGTTGCTCATCCCCTTGACCTGGATCAGATAATCAAAGGAATTCTTCCCGATTTCATCGGATGCCTGTATACCGCCCTTGGCAAGGACATTTCCCAGCCATCCCTCCCTGAAGACGATCCGGTGGATCATTTCAATAACGGCGTCGTCATTTCCGAATCTGAGATCCACGCCGTCCAACTGATCTTTTGTGAGGATCCCTTCTTCAGCCAACTCCATGGCCCAGGATATGAGGCTTCCTATCTCCAGATTGTCCACACCGTATTTGTCTACAAGATGATTGCAGGTCAGAACCGTGACGGCCCTCGGTGTGTCGGTCTCTCCGCCGAATGCCCCCTGGGAGGTGTATTCGGGCCCCTCGTCATAAACTCCTTTGTAGGGTCCGTCCGGGATTCGGTACTTGGCGCGACAGTGGACCTGACAGCCGAAACAGGCGGTCATATGGTATTCACCGCAGGTCTCTTCGGCTATTTCGTCCAGATGCTCAGGCTCAATATCATCCGCATACTCCGTCTGATTATACTGAAAATTTCTGGTCCGGATACCTCCCCAGGAGTTGGTGGCACCCCAGATAAAGGGCGTCCCGAGTGTGCCCTGTGTCTGGTTCACCTTGGCGCTCGCGATCTGATCTATAAAACGTTTATTGTATTCCAGGGCCTCCAGGGGATAAGCGATTTTGATATCCATTGTGCCCAGGGCCGCCAATGCCTTGAGGTTCTTTGCACCCATTACGGCCCCGCCACCGCACCTGCCGGCGGAGTTTTTGATCCCTGACATGACATTGGCATAGGCCACAAGGTTTTCACCCGCCGGCCCTATGACGGCACTCTTCACTTCCTCATTGCCAATGTCATCACGAATGGCCCATTGTGTGTCGGTCACGCTCATGCCCCAGATACCCCTGGCGTCTCTTATGTGGACCTCCCCATCATAACAATATAAATACACGGGATGATCCGCCTTTCCTTTGACCAGTATGTGATGGAATCCGGCATGGGCCAGTTCGGGCGCGAAAAAGCCGCCCATGTTGCCGCTTGACAAGAGATTGATGAGGGGGGATTTGGTCATCACGTCACATCTTCCTGTGGCTGATGCAAGCATTCCGCAAAGGAGGCCTCCGGCGAATATTACCACATTGTCGGGACCGTAGGGATCGACATCCTTTTCTGTATAATTTAACAAAAGGTAGGCATTCAAGCCCCTGCCGCCGAGGAACTTCTTCCTCAGTTCTAATGGGATGGATTTTATCTTAATGTCACCTGTAGTAAGATCAACGATGGCTAATTTTCTGTCGAACGGCATCTCATTAACCTCCTCCCTAATGCGCTTCAATGAGGTTGATGTTTGGATTGCTCAGTTGACGAAAAATAGGCTCTGACTTTGCAAAAAAAGGAAGCGGGTTGATCCCGATAAGGCAAAGACGTCCTATCGGGAATGGGTTGGGCACATTTTGAGATGTTTCTCCATGTTGGGGCCTCCGGGAGGGAGGTTCAATGGCAGCAGAATCTTTTCTATTAGTATGCCGGAATTAAAATGAAAAATCAAGGAAAATCAGCATGTTAAGTAACCCTAAACAATATATATAAAATAGGTGTTATTTTACAGGGTGAAAGAGAAGTCCGAATCTTGAAAAGAATTTCACAATTCAACTGAAATACAAATGCCGCAACAAGCCCGGTTCGGGCAGCGTGATCCGAGGATTCAGTGGACGAAGACGGCCTGAGGGTCTATAGATATAAATCGCGCGATCAATTGAATCCCTGAGCCGTTCACAGGGCTCAGGGCAGCGGTGATTCGAGATCACCTCCCGGTCTCTGGGGTGCAGCATGGTTCGGAAAAGCAAGAGATTCGCCCTTGCCCTTGGCGGCGGCGGCGCCAGGGGGCTCGCCCATATCGGCGTCCTGAGGGTCCTTGAAGGGGCTTCGGTCCCCATTGACCTCCTCGTGGGAACGAGTATCGGCGCCCTGGTGGGGGGGGCCTACGCAGCCGGTCTCTCTGCGGACGAGATGGAAGCGAGGGTGGAGGCCTATCTTGAATCCCCAGGTTTTCAGTCCTCGGCCCTGAAGGCCCTCGGTGATGCGAGGGGGGGTGTGGCGCTGCACCTTGCGGAGAAGGTCCAGATCTTCTTCAAAAACCGCTACTATGCCCTCCAGGCCATGTTCAAACCCGGCATCCTTTCCGCCGAGGATTTCCAGGCCACCATAAACTTTTTCATTCCGGACATCCCCTTCGAGGAGACCCGGATTCCCTTCAGGGCCGTAGCCACGGATCTTGTCCGCGGGGAGCAGATCACCTTTGACCGGGGGTCGCTCCGGCAGGCGGTGACCGCGAGCTGCGCCGTACCCGGGGCGGTCGAACCCCTGAAGGACGGGGAGAAGCTCCTGCTGGACGGCGGTGTGATCTGCCTGATCCCGGCCGCAGTGGCCAGAAAAGAGGGGGCCGATGTCGTCATTGCAGTGGCCGTGGACAGGGATGTCTGCTCGGAAGGGGATTTTCCAAACGCCCTGACCGTTTACTCCCGCATCGGTGATATTATGGCCAGTCGCCTCAAGGACTACGAGCTGATGGATGCGGATATCGTCATCCGTCCGGAGGTGGGCAGGCTTCACTGGTCTGAGTTTTCCCGGGCTAAGCACCTCATTGAGGCGGGCGAGAGGGCGGCTGAAATGAAGCTGAAGGAGATCCAGAGGGCCATGCCGGGAAGGAGAAAGTGGTTTACGGTGACACAATTACTGAGAAAGAAAAACAAAGAGCAACAGGCCGAGCCGGCCTCCCCGAGAAAGGGCCGGGACAATGGAATGCATACCATTGGCCGGGCGGACATCAGGCCGGGTTCGCGGGTTCGGGTCGTTCAGAAGCATGATCAGGGGTCCGGGAAGCTCACTGAAGGGGTCGTCAAGGACATTCTCACAAGATCCCCTGCACATCCCTACGGCATCAAGGTCCGCCTGGAGAGCGGTGTTGTGGGACGCGTCAAGCACATCATTAAAGGTCTGTAATCAAGGATGAGTGAAAGGGACCTCCCGCGGGGTGTGGGATGATGTTTTCACCATGTCCCGGATCAATCCGGGGTGGAGCCTTTGTATGCATTTAGCCCTTTCCAATAACTGTGTGGAAATCATGCTCCCTTTCTGAAGTGACCAGTATGGGAGCTTCGGAACGTAAGAAAGGGTGCATGGTTTCCTTTCGAATTTTTCAAAGGGCTAAGATGTTACGAGCCTTTTTATTCCTCACCGGGAGAGCCTGAGGGTGAGATTTATAATCAGGACTTGTAAATGGCCTCCTGGATTTGATTCATCCAGTTGGACAATTTGATATCCTCGGCCGAATAGTAGGTGAAGGTATAGGGCTTGATATCGATGATCGGGCTCCCGTCTATGGCTTCCAACCCCTGAACCTTCAGTATGTTGTCGGCCTTCTCGATGATCCGTACCGCGGTCACCAGGATTGGATTGGGCCTTGCCGGACTGCAGGTGGAAAAGATCCCGACAAGAGGAAAGGCCTTCTGTCCCATGGGGTGGACTTTGACCAACGATCGTCCGTGAGGGGGCAAAAGGTGGGGCCAGTAGAGGACAAGGGCGTGGGAGAAGTCCTCCAGACCATCCAAAATGCCCTTGAGTTCTTCCCTGATGACCAGCTCGGATATAAGAGAACGGATGGCTCTTGCTTCTATGGCGGCCTGCTTCAAGGCGTTTTCCGGCGCGATATCCTCCCCCTTGACCTTGAGGCTCGGATTTTTAAGCTCACTCCTGACATAGCCGACAGGCCTGATGGTCATTTCCTCATGGTTAATACGGGCTGAATCTCCCATTGCCTCTGAAATTCTCCTCCTTTTCACATTTTTAACGCCTTTGCGATGCGCTCAGAAAATATCCGAGATGGTCATCCAGGATAAATGAAACCTCCAGTCCCGATCTGTTGAAGAGACGAACCATTTCGTCTTCATCAGGCATCATGTCCATCTCCACCGCTGTCCCGGCCTTGCGGTGCCGGTCGTTGATCTCGATAGAGTTGATAAAATGGATGACAATCAGTCTCCCATCCTGTTTGAGGGCCTGAGAAAGGGCCTGAAGGGCGCTTCCCTTGTCTTCAAAATGTGGAAACACCTGGTGGCACAGGATAAGATCATATGCGTTTTTTTCCAGGGGGAAACCCTCCACTGGGCACAGATGAACGGCCACGTTCTTTCTCCCCGACGTCCTTCGCAGGGCCTTATCAAACATCATGGGACTGATTTCCAGTGCGACAACAGAGCCGTCTTCTCCAACACGGGCTGAAAGAATCTCCGTCAGCCTGCCCGTCCCGCAACCCGGTTCCAGGACCCTCAGCCCTCTCAGGGATCCGGTGTTTTTGAACAGGCGCTCCAATTTGGCCGTTTCATCAGGGCCGTACTCTGCCGCCGCCCATGGCGCGTCCACACTCTCATCGAAATAGGCTGCTTTGGCTTGATACAAGATGTGTCCTTTCCAGAGGTTCAGGGTTCAAAATTCATTGAATATCCCAACCTCTAAGTCCCTATTGTTGCAGGAAGTCCGGGATCTTCCCCAGCTCTCCGAAATTTTTCGCCATCTCCGGGTAAACAGACCTCCCCACAAGAAAGGTGTAGATCGCATCCGCCTTTTCCCTGAGATCCACATCCTCAAACCGTTCGGGGTAGAGGACCTTTCCCACGGTGTAGGCATCGGCGATGACCGTGCCGATGTTCGTCATGTACCAGTTGAAGGAATGGAGAAGGTATACCCGCCTGTTCTTGAATGCCTTCAATCCATTATAAAATTCAGGCCTCTTTACATAGTCCTGTCGAACGAGTTCATGGCCGCCGCCGTCGATAAAGATGATATCGGGATTCCAACTCAGTATCTTTTCCTTGTCCACGAAGACATGGCCCTTCTTGCCTTCGGACTCGGCGGCCATGTTCCTTGCCTTGACCCATTCAAAGGGCGCATAGAGCGTTTCGGAGCTTTCAATGCCGTGGGTGCCCTTGAAGCCGATCCCTCCCACATAGACGCCCGGCCTTCCGTCTTCCGGAAGGCCCTCAATCCTGGAATACAAATCCCTTTGAGAATTTTCTATGAAATCTATCACGGCCTTTGCCCGATCCTCTTTGTCAAGGACACGTCCCACGAGGCGTATGGAATCATAGACGGCTTGGTCGAAGGTCCCGAAGGGCCCGTAGCTCAAAACGATGATGGGGATTCGGAGCTTTTTCTGCAGGTCATCGGCCTTGGCCCCGGCCATATAAGAGATGAAGACGACATCCGGTTCGGCGGACAGGATTTTTTCGAGATCCGGTTCCTTGTTGATGGTATTCGGCCCGCCGGGGCCGATGGAAGGGAGGCCGCCCAATGCGTTATTGGCCATCCAGTAGGGCCGCGTCTTGGGGTTTGCCCGCTCTATGTCCTCCACGCCCACCACCTTACTCTTTCCCCCCACATAGAGGATCAGTCTCAGAGTTCCCGGTGCGATACAGATGATGCGTTCAGGGATCTTCGGAAGCACCACCTCGCGGCCCGCCATGTCCCTGACCGTCATCTTTTCTTCAGCCACGCAGGGGGCGGGGGACCAACCCGTCATAAGCCAGATCATCGAAAGAAAAAACAGCAGGGGCCTTTTCATAATGAAATCCTTTCTAATCCGCATCAACGGGAACAATGACCTGGTGCCCGTTGACATGGCTGATCATCACTTTCACCCCGTACACCTCCTCGATATCCTTGGGCGTGATGTCTTCTTTTGGCGACAGGACATGGACCTTTCCGTCCTTGAGCATCAAGAAATGGTCGACGAATCTCATGGCGAGATTGATGTCATGAAGGGAGACGACAGCGGAGATCCCGTAATCGCTTACGGCCCTCGTAATGATATTCATGACCTGTAATTGGTTTTTCAGATCCAGGTTGCTTGTCGGTTCATCCAAGAGCAGTATCTCCGGCTCCTGGGCAAGTGCACGGGCGATAATGACCTTCTGTAATTCACCCCCGCTCAGGCTGTCGACCGGTCGCTGGGCAAGATGTTGACAGTGCAGACGGTGGAGAATCTCCTCTACGATCAGCAGATCATGCTTTGTGGCCGACCATTTGATATAGGGTTTGCGTCCCAACAGGACGGCGTCAAACACGGTGGAGGAATCTTCGGTGTATCTCTGGGGGACATAACCAAAGTGCCCGGCGATCTCGTTGCCCCGCATCTTCTTTACGTTGTCATTGTTCAACAAGATGGATCCGACCCTGGGTCTCAATATGTTGTTGATGCATTTGAGCAGTGTGGATTTTCCGGCACCGTTGACCCCCAGAACGCCCATAATCTCTCCGGGCCTGAGGCAAAAGCTGACACCGTCCAGTATGGGGTGGTGGTTATAGCTGAACTCAAGTCCATTTACCGTGAGGTTCATCGATTGAGGCCCTTCAGCAAAAGATACAGGAACAGGGGTGCCCCCATAAAAGAGGTCAGGACACCCACGGGCAGGGTCCCCGAACCGACGAGCACCCGGCCCAGTGTGTCGGCCGCGAGCAGCAGCAGGGCACCCAAAAGACAGGAATAGGGTATCAGCAATCCGTGATCGGACCCTGCCAAACGGCGGCCGATGTGGGGGGCCAGGAGGCCCAGGAAGGCGATGACACCATGGAACGCCGTTGCCAGCGCGGCCACCAGGGCGGCCAGAAACATCCCGGCCAATCTCAACCGGTTGATTTCGACACCCAGCCCTTTGGCGGAGTCCTCACCCGTGGCCAGGGCATTGAGGTTCCATCGGTTATAAACAAAGTAGACAATCACCCCGGCAGTCACAAACGCCAGCAACCCGATCTCTTTCCAACTCGAACGGGCGACATCTCCGAAGGTCCAGAAGACAACCGTCGCAATCTCCACATCCGTGGCAAAGTATTGAATGAGTATGGTTCCGGAAGTGAACAGTGACGACAGGGCGACCCCTGCCAGGATAATGGATTCAGGCGACATCTTTCTCAAACGCGCCAGGAGAAGAATGACCAGAGTGGCGGTGATGGCCCCCAAAAAGGCGGACAGGGTGACGGCATAGACGTTTATTATTGTGAGGGTGTTGGCTTCAGCGGATCTGAGGGCACCCTGGTGTATTCCCGCCGCGCCCATGACGACAATGGAAAAGGCCGCCCCGAAGGCGGCTCCCTGGCTGATGCCGAGGGTGAAGGGGGAGGCGAGCGGATTCCTGAGCAGACTTTGCGAAGCCAATCCGGATAGTCCAAGTGCGCACCCCGATATGACGGCCGCTGTTATGCGCGGCATCCTGATACCCCACACCACGATCTTTTGAGGCCCATCCTCCAGTCCCAAAAGCGCACAGAGCATCCTATAGATGGGCATGTCATAGGATCCCACGGCGATGGACCAGAACACCAGTATGATGAGCACACAGAAAAGCCCGATCAAGAGATATATCTTGGGGCGGACCAAGGCCCGGCGTGCCTCGATCATCCGGCCGGTCTGCTCAAAGCCTGCTGAATTTTGGTGCGTTATGGCTGTGATAACCTTCCCCCGAACGAAAAAAGCCACGAATGCTTTCGTCCCTTCAGGGATGAACGGCCTTCGTGGCTAGTGTCTATTTTTTTATCTTAAAGATTGTGCCGAGCTTGTGGAAACTAAAGGGCTTCCTGCCTCTTTATATCTGTTGTTCATACAAGATCTGCGCCTTGCTGTCAAGGCCAAATCCATGCCCATCACCTCATAGCCGCGCTTCGGCGGAAACTTCAGCGGACTGAGGTCAGGCCGATAAAGATGTGTTAGTATCTCGCCAGATCAATGATGGCATCGATTGCATCTTCAATGCTGATCCTGGATGTGTTCAGCACAAGGTCGTAGTTCAGGGGGTCGCAAATATCAGCATGAAAATATTTCCTGATGAAAGCTTTTCGTTCCGACTCTGTTTTCATTATGCGTCGGGACGCTTCGATTTCGGTAATGTTAAATTCACGGGCCACATTATGGGCCCTCATCTCAAAGGGTGCGACAACCCGAATACTCAGCTTGCCGTTCGAAGGAAGAATAAAATTAGCTCCTCTGCCTACGATGACCGCGTGGCCATGCTTTCCTATGGTCCCTATGACCTTCATGAGTTGTTTGAGATATTGATCCGGCCAGAGATGCTTTTCAAAAACCAGGGTGGAAATCCAGTCCTGCAATACAGAGAGTGCCCTTTCGTCCAGAGTCTCAATCAACTTTTTGCTTGTGTGGGAACATCGGACCATTTCATGGATAATTTCTCGCTCAAATAGGTCAAGGCCCAACTTTTCCGCGATACCCTGAGCAATAATCCTTCCTCCGCTTCCAGGCTCTCTGCAAATGGTAATGACCGGCAAAGCATCCCCTTTTGCCCTTTCCTGGGCCAGATGCATCTCCCATTTCATTACCTGCTCATCTATCAAGTTTTGAAGGGTTTTGCTTGTCATCTCCCAACCTCCTTTCCGGGTCCTGGTTCCAGGCCTTCGTAAAGGTCAACGTTGAACCCGTATTAAACCACTGGTTCTCATGTTTTATTTGCTTCCTCGGCATCCGGGTCATTTGTGAGCTCCCGCTCAAAAGTCCATTGATAAGGCTGATCATGCTGAACAGTGCCGTCTGCCCTGCCCGAAGCCCTTTCCGCCATGCAGAACGGCATTCCGGGTAAAGGATGCACCCTTGGAGACCTTAAGTGTGTTCAGCTCTTCCTGGTTTCGGAACTGTTAAGGAACATGAACACCTGTTAATGATTGAACAGAGAGAATCATTATGGGTCGGATATCATAGGGCTGGACAATTCCATCATCCTGTCCTTTGAATAACCCATAATTTCCCAGGCCTCTTTGTAGACTGCCCTGCCTTTTTGATCAAACGGATCAAGGAGGATTTTCCTATTAAAAAAAGAGGACGGTCTTGCATGGCAGTCCTTGCATCCATTAGAACCCAGGCCGTTTGAACCAACAACATTGTGGCTGAGATCAAATGGCTCACAGCATCGAAATCCAGCGTCCTCGGTGATGGGCAAGGGGGCTTTGTGCAATTCGTCGAATTCGAGGTAATAGATCATGCCCCCTTTGACAAGAACCGGTGTGTGGGAAATGATTGGACATCCAAACCTGTCTTTTGCTTTGGACAAACCATTAAGGTATGTCTCTATTTCCTGATAGGTGTTGACTTCCTTTGAACCATCCAGCGCTTCCAGGAGCGTGTAATTGGTGATCGAAAAATTGTTTTCCACCCTGGCGCCGGTAAAATCCCTGATCCGCCACAGAATGATCGGGATCACGCGATGAGAAGCCTTGTCCCAGTCTCCCCACCAGATGACCTGCATGGGATTGACCGGTTTAATCTTTCCCTTGTACCTTACAAAGGCTGGAAGCCAGCAGTTATCAGGACAGTTTAGGACAGAAGGCCCGGCAACCGAAAGGTGCGAAGGGGAAAGCTCTTTCGCCGAATAGCGGATGCTCATCCCTGTTGTTGCATTATCAATGACTGCGACCGCTGAATCCCCCTTGTACGGGATATGGCAGGTTTCACAGTACATTTGCTTGATGTGCAAGTCCGGAAAGGGGTGATCGGGCCTCGGGGCCCGGTCGTCTGCTCCTTTAAGGTGGCAATCGGCACACCCTTTCATGCCTGCATCGATATCGTCCCGGACAGAACCCAATATGATGTCCCCTTTTGCAATTTCGTGGTTTTCCGTGGTGTGGCAATAGGTGCAGGAGAGCCCTTTGGCCTTGTGGATATCCAAATCTGCATCCCAGCACCTGCCTCGTTTGATGGTATCAGGGAGGATGTGACAATTGCAGCAGTTTTGATCGGGCACCTCGGCACTTATGGCTGCCGCCAGGTTTGCGGAATCTGCAATTGCTGTCCGACCGTAGTCCAAGGCAAACAGGTCTGCCTCCAACTTTCCCGGGGAGATGGCCGCATGAACCCCCTCATCTTTACGGTACCAGCCGGCCCCCATGGCAGGGGCTTTATAGAACAACCCCGCTTGGATGGCTTGGGCCCTTGCCTTCCAATCGTATCCTTTTAAATGGCAGACCAGGCAGTCGGCTTCGAGAACTCCGCTGTTTGCCCAATCCGAGCGATAGTAGTCGCCGTCAAGGAAATTGTCTCCCATGGGGACGATGTCGTTCCTGGGGTCAGCGGCAAAATCATCATACCGGTGATTTTTACGGTCATATTCACAACAGCCGCCTCCAGGATGACAGACCCCACATACTTTGACCCAGCTATACGATGATTTATCAATATCACAGCGCCTCATGTTTACTTTCCGCGCCAACTGGCTGGAATCCGAAGATGGCGGTCACCACTTCCCATACATACCGCGTGAAATCAGCCAGGGCTTCCTGGGGTCCATGGCGTCACTCACCAGGAGGTTTCCCCGGGAATCGGCTCTGCCCTGCTGAAAGTGATAAGCCAGGGTGATGGCATCATAATCATGGCATTCGCCACATGTGTTTCTGGGGCTGTAAGGGACCGAGCTTTCAAGGTTGACTTCATTTCCCTCATAATCCAAAAGGACAAATTCCGGATGCTCAAATTCCACTTTGTCGGTCGAAACTACGGGAAAAGAAAAGAGTAAGAGAATCCCTGCGGCAAAGAAAATGAAAGTGCTTTTTTTCATTTTTGATCGCCTCCTTATAGGGCGGTCCGCGTCAGCCCTATAAAATTCATCATCCGGCGATAAGGGCCGCCCACCAGGAGATTTCAAAGGGCCATGGGGGTGTTAAAGGTTTCCTCTCAGGCCCCTTTGCCTTACCGCCCTCCCGTCGGAAAGGCCATCTCGTCACACCGCCAACAGCCTTGCTTTCTGAGGTCTTGGGTGGTGTCAACACCCTTGTCACAGAGCCACCCGTATCCATCATTGTCCTTAACGTATCGAATCGGACGTGAAGGCATGTGATCAAACAGATCGGTGTAATCTTCAACGACGATTGCTTTTTTATCTTTCATGACACCCTCCTTTAGTTGACGTTTTTCCTTTGATAATTGAAAAAAGCATCATCCATGCCAGAGGCAACAATTCCAACAACAGGTTGGCGAATGGGTTTAACCTGCTGTAAATATTGTATTTGTTATTAATTTCCTTAAAATAACAGGATTTTGCTGTTTTCTGGTTTCTGTGTAGTGTTAAAGTATTGTTTAACATATGTTAAAATTTATTTGGAGGGCGCATGTTTCCCAAAGATTTGGCCCGCTACTGGGAGATGGTTTTTAACACGATACAGGATGGACTCATGATCGTGGACAGGACAGGGACGATTGTGTCCGCTAATAATGCCCTTGCAAGTATGACCGGATATGAAAAGGAGGATTTGATCGGGAGACCGTGCTCCACCCTCAGATGCGATATCTGCGAGGTGGCCCGCGATCGCAATGGAGACCATTGGTGTGCCTTATTCCGGACCGGGGAGCTGAGAATGCGTAGGTGTACCTTGACAAAGAGGGATGGAAGCCACATTCCGATCTTGAAAAATGCCTCCCTTTTGAAAGGCCTGGATGGACAAGTCATCGGCGCAGTAGAAACACTTACGGACATATCGGCAGTGATTGAAAAAGAAAACCGTATTGAAGCCCTGCAAAGGGAACTCCAATCAAAGGATGGCTTTCACGGCATGCTGGGATCCTCAACGGCGATGCAGAATGTATTTCATCTGATCAAAAACGCGACGCAGTCGGATGCGCCCGCAATCATTTTTGGAGAAAGCGGGACAGGGAAGGAACTCGTAGCTAGGGCCATTCATGAGACAGGTGCTCGTAGAAAAAGGCCCCTTGTAAAGGTCAACTGTGCCGCATTGAATGAATCCTTGCTGGAAAGCGAACTCTTCGGGCATGTCAAAGGGGCCTTTACGGGTGCCTACAGGGCAAGAGAGGGAAGGTTTGAAGCCGCCCGGGGAGGCGACATTTTTTTGGATGAAATAGGCGACCTGCCACTCAGCACGCAGGTCAAACTGCTTCGCGTGCTGGAAGAAAAAGTCATCGAAAGGGTGGGTGAAAACAAGCCCATATATATTGACGTAAGAATCATTTCCGCAACCAATAAAGACCTCAGGCGTCTCGTTGAAAAAGGTGCCTTCAGAGAGGACCTCTTTTACAGGATCAATGTTATACCGATCACCGTTCCGCCGTTAAGGGAAAGGGTCGAGGATATCCCTTTGCTTGCAGAGTCCTTTTTGGAGAAAATTCAAATGAAAAGCGGAAAAAAAATTAAAGGGATTTCCAATATGGTCATGTCCCTGCTGGTCGAATACCCGTGGCCTGGAAATGTGAGGGAACTGAAAAGCGCACTGGAGTATGCCTTTGTCTCCTGCCACAATGACATAATCCAACCTCGTCACCTGCCCCCTAATTTTTTTCGGCAAAGGCAGGCGTTGAATCGGTCGATGTCCGTGTTTAAGGTTCACGATGAAATCAAGAGGAGTCAGCTGATCACCGCCCTGGAAAAGGCCGGTGGAAATCAATCGGAAGCGGCGAGGATCCTGGGTGTTTCGAGGGTGACGGTCTGGAACCAGATGAAGAGATTCAACATAAGCCTCAAGCGTAAAATCGCTGACTAGCCGGGTTCACCATGGACATTAATTTTCCGTATAAATTGAGCCCTTTCCAATAACTGTGTGGAAATCATGATTTTCTTTCGAATTTTTCAAAGGGCTAAAGTGTTACAATTTTCCCGGTTTCTATCCACGAAGGGTAAATTTCCTGTTGTAAGGGTTTCAATAGAGTGACAATGTTAAATGAATTGACGATAGGCATGGAAAATGATAACGATTTTTCCAGCTCAAGATTCATTCAATTTGGCGCCCCGGCGCCTTTCATCATGTTTGCAGATAGAGGGAGTCAAGGTCAAAGGACATTCAGGACTAAGATGAACAGCAAAGATCTTCTGAGTCTCCTGGAACTCCTTGTTCCTAAAAACCCTGATGAAATGTTATGGGTGGGTTTTTCAACCCAATTGCACCTATTTCACGTTTCCTGTTTGGAATCCTTCAAACAGAACTCAAGACCTCAATGACAAAATTTTCGACGGTTCGTGATCACTTGACAAAGAAGGCCGAGAGAAAACCGTCGGCAGGAGGGGGATCGGAACGACAGGCGGGACAGGACCTGATAATGCGACAGGCGGTTGAACTGTAAATCCAACGAAATCGGAGGGACTTTGGACTATGACCATCAGCAAATGGATGCATGCAGGAATCGTGTTGAAAATGAATGCTCTCAATTATCCTAACAAGCTGGGGTGGCAGGATAAGACCAAAGAATACAGCTTCAAGGAATGGAACGAGCGTGCCTGCCGTCTTGCTAACGGGCTGAAGGATCTGGGTGCAGGCTACAAGGACCGTTTTGCCGTCATGGCCTACAACCGTGGCGAGTGGATGGATATCTACGCCGGTTCCGCCAAAGGGGGGCAAATGGCTGTTCCCATCATGTTCAGACTTGCGGCCCCTGAAATTGAATACATTGTCAATCATGCGGAGTGCAGTGCCTTTATCGTAGAGGCCCCCTTTGTACAAACGATCGAGAGCATCCGGGGGAAATTGACGGTCCCGGATGATGCCTATGTCTATCTCGGCGACGGGCCTGTGCCGGAGGGCTATATCGGCTATGAGGATTGGCTTGCCGGATCCGCTCCTGAGGAGCCTGATCTCATGGTTGACGGCGATGATATCTGGGTCATCATGTATACCTCCGGTACCACCGGCAGGCCCAAGGGTGTGATGAGGACCCACGAGAGTAATATGGCCCATTACATCCTGAGCAACATCAACATGGGCGTTAGGCCCACGGACAAGGTGATGCTCGTGATGCCCATGTGTCACGTCAATTCCATATTCTATTCATTCTGTTACACCCTGGTGAGCGCACCCGTATTCGTCTACAATATGGTCAGCTTCGATCCGGAAGACATGCTGAAGACGATCTCGAAGTACCGGATCACCTACACTTCACTGGTTCCGACCCACTACGCCATGATGCTGGCCCTTCCTGAAGGGATCAAACAGCAGTACGACGTATCATCCATCCGGCAATTGCTGATTTCTTCCGCCCCTGCCAGGAAAGAATTGAAACTCGCGATCATGGAGCACTTCAAGAATGCGGAGTTGTGGGAGGCCTATGGCAGCACGGAGGGCGGCCTCGCAACACTGCTCAGGCCCGAGGATCAGTTCAAAAAGCTCGGGTCCATTGGAAAGGAGATCTTCGGAACTGATCAAATCAAACTCCTGGATGAGGATAGAAACGAGGTCCCGGACGGGGAGGTCGGGGAAGTGTTCTACCGCGCTCCCCATGTTTTCAAGGAATACTGGAAGGAACCGGAGAAGACCAAGGATGCCTTTGAGGGCGAATGGTTTTCAGCGGGAGATATGGGCAGGCGGGATGAGGACGGGTATTACACACTCGTAGACAGAAAGGCCAATATGATCATCACCGGCGGAGAGAACGTCTATCCTTCCGAGGTTGAAAACGTCATTGCGGTTCATCCGGCTGTTCAGGATGTTGCGGTTATCGGAATCCCTGACGAAAAGTGGGGTGAAGCCATCAAGGCGATCGTCGTGCTCCGCCAGGGCTATGAACCGAGTCCGGACCTGGCTTCGGAGATTGTTGGCTCTGTCCGCGGCAAACTCGCCGGTTACAAGCGACCGAAAAGCGTGGATTTCATTAAGGAGGAAGAGATGCCCAGGACGCCGACGGGAAAGATCCTGCACCGTGCCCTGAGGAGTAAGCACGGTATCGGCGAATAACATCCGCTTCTCTCCATCCGATGTTAGCGGGTGCAAGGCCCGGCTGAACCGGAAAACAGGCCGGGGAGAGGGTGCCCCTAAAAGGTCTCGTCCCCCTCCCGGGCCTCTGGATGCTCGCATTAATGGATGGGCGAAAAGGACAGGCTACGCCTGTGTGAATTTAGACACGGATCTTGGTGTCACTCTTTTCCGGCCTTCTCTCCAAACGTCTATGGTGACGAACAGCGGACTCCGCAAGTCTGAAAATCACGCGCGGAAGGTCCGAATCATTCCACACGGATGAAAAGGCCTCCATGGCAAGAAGTCGATCACTCAGTCTGTAATAGGGTTCACAATCCGGATTCAAGACAAAATCCTCATAATCAAAATCTATCTGCCCTGCAAAAATGCTGTCGAGTAGCTCTTTGGTGCTGTAGACAAAGAATTTCTTCAAATCCTCTGTAGATTCCGCCTTGTTTACCATCTCTCTAAAATTGGGGATAACCCTGTTTTCATATTTGGTGAAAGAAAGCTGTTTCGTCATAATTTGCCTCCTAATCATGGGTTTGGTTCAAATTTTGACCTTTTCTTTCAAAGAGCATGAAGCTCTATCACCAAAAGACCGCCCGGCATAGTCAGTGAGGGCGTTACCACATCTTGGAACCAGTCGAATCAGGCATCATCGCCTCTCTTGCCCCATGACACGTGCCGACCCGGTTGGGTGAATCACAAAAGGCCGAGGGCCTGATCATGGCGATCACCGATCAGAACACAAGCCGGAGAGGCCTGTGGATGACAGCGCTCTGAAAAGGCGACCTGAAAGGTAGGTTGAGGATATCGGGATTATTTTCGCAAAAGAAGAAGGGTCGTGGGGGTAGGCGCGGTGACCGTAGGTCGGCTTGAATTTGAAAGGCTTGGCAAGGCCATTGCTATCTATAAGCATAGACGGTTTTCGCAGGCTCTCATATGGCAAAAGAGCGGAAAGACGGTTACTGCTCAAGAGGTTAGATGGGTGCGATATCCCCCTCCCATCCTTCACTCGGGCGCTCACGGGCCCGGAGGTGGCAGCCTCTATCCAATCATCTCTACCATATTATACTTTTATAGGCTTTTTTTCGTCAACTGAAATGCCGAGGGCCCATGAAGATCAGGACATCGGGAGAAATGGGGTCCGTGTGAGATCGGAATTTTCGATCAGGTATTGCCAAAGTCTTCCGGATCCATCTTTTCAAGTATCTCCTGCCATTTTTTGCCTTCTTCGGTCTCGTCCTCTGCTTCAGCATGCAAATCTATCTGAGTCGATTTGCTGATGACTTCATCCGCCACAAAGATAGGCGCCTGCACCCTGAGCGAAAGCGCAAGGGCATCACTGGGTCTTGCGTCAATGGTATACTCCCTGCCCCCATGGCTGACGTGGATCACCGCGTAGTAGGTGTTGCTCCGCAGGTCACAGATTTCGATCTTTAAGACTCTCACATCAAGCGTCTCAAGGATATTTTTCAACAGATCGTGGGTCATAGGCCTCGCGTGTGTAATCCCCTCCAGGGCGCTGGCAATGGCCTGGGCCTCGAAAATCCCAATCCATATGGGCAGCATCCTTTCCCCGTCCAATTCCTTCAGGATCACAATAGGGCTTTTCGTCAAAGAATCAACGGCCACCTGAGATATGGTCATCGGTCTAAACATTGAATTATCAACCTCCCCCACTTCCATGAGATCCCGAACGGAAGCGAGCCTGACCTGTCTTGCCCCGTAGGCCCGTTTTTTCAAATCGTTGCGTTAACTTTAATAAGGAAAGCCCCTTGGGATCTCTTTCTAATGGCAAAGGGGCAAAATTTTTAGACTTTCGCACGTCGCTTCAAGCGGCGGGGGCGGCCACACGCCCCGCCGATTCGAGGACCAGGGGCTGTTGTGAGGTATTTCCGTCGTCTTGGGGATAAATATCCCTCAATCTGTAGATTCGTTGATTGGAACACCAAGAGACAGGTCAAAGAGATATCGATCCCCTCACCCTCATTTTCTAAGGCGGAAGATAGAAAAAGGCATCTTGCCCTCAGGGACCAAGATGCCCTGGTGAGAAATGACTGGTTGGGTTAACCAACTTTTACAACGTTTTTCGCCGCAGGGCCTCGATTGCCATCCTCAATCTCAAAGGTTACACGATCACCTTCACTGAGGCTTCTAAATCCGGACATGTTGATGGCTGTATGATGGACAAATACATCACCGCCTTCATCCTTCTGGATAAAACCAAATCCCTTTTTGTCATTAAACCACTTCACAATTCCTTCTGCCACAGGGTTGACCTCCTTTCACCTCGATTGTTTCAATTGCTCCCAAAATACTGCTGGTCACCTTATGGCAAAGGAAACGTCCTTGCAAGGCATTCGACCCTCGAAACAACCGGTCCATAGTTGTCCGATGCATTTTACGGAGCGGCATCTAAGGATGGATCAATTACCGTTATTTGTCAAGGCATAAATCCAATCCTGTAAATTCGCTCTGCAGGAATCTTGATTCATGTTGATCGAACCGTGCAATCACCGGGGCATATCTTGAATGGCCTCGTGGAGTTCTCGAGCATGATCCTCGAGATGTTTCTTGATGATCTCAGAGTCAACCGGATCATATTGGCGATAGGGCAGCATCAGGGAATGGAGTCGATTCCTGAGCGTCACCTCGTCCAATGAACGGAGGAGTCTGATCAAACCATCGATCTTTCCTGCGTGATAGTCGTCCTCGGCCTCTTTTAAATACAGGGCCTCGAAAAAGCCATCCAATACAGCCGGCAGAATAAAGGCCGGAGCCCATACCGGCTCCCCCATGCCCTCCAATTTGTCGAGCCGCATCTTGACGGTCATGTTCAGGAAAAAAAGAGTGATGGCCGTCAAGGGATCGATCCAGCCGCCGGTATCGGAAGATACAGCAGGATCATACCCCCGCACGGTGACGAGCCGGACATCGATCCCCTTCTCTCCGGTCCTGACCACAAAATCACCGGCGCCGTGATGCCAGGGAAAGATATGTTGAAAGGTTTCCGTATCATAGTACAGGGTGAGAATTTTTGTGGCCTGTCTGATTGTCTCAAAGGTCTCACGCACGGTGCCGCGACGATAACCCTGTTCCAGATCCCAAATGACAATACCCTCTTCGTCGGCGTCGTCGCCCGAGAAGTGCCATTCATGATAACCCTCGAACCACTCGGAAAGTATCATGACAAAGGTCTCACTCGCTTCCCCCTTTTCAATCAGTATAACGTCCTTGAAATAGGGCTCAGGGAGAAAAGGAAGTTGAAATCGATGATCCAGTTCTTTGAGGATTTCGAACTCATGAGCGAGGCAGGTCTTTGCCATTGAGGACAGGGCCGCACTCACGGCGAACTTGGCATGATGCCCGCAGCTCAGTACCTCTGCACTGGCCATTTGGTAAAGTGATCCGTATTTTTCATATCGGATCAGGATTTGGTCGATCTCCTGGGGGTTGACAGCCCTGTCCCACAATCGGGTCAAAAGACCGCTCAGATCATGGGCCCCATCTCTTAGGACAAAATTTTCAACAGCCTGAAAGAAATCCCCGAGAGTCAGGAAGGGATGGGTTTCGAGGGGACTGGAAAAAAAGGGCCTTGTCAGGGTCTCCTCCTTCACGGGCACATCCCCTTGGGCTGATGCAAAAAGATAGGATATATTCATAAGTTATTCCGGTTCTCATGAGAGGGCGTAGCACCCTCTCATATAAAATTATGTGTGCTTTGGAGCAGGAGTGTAGGGGAGAGGATTCTAAGGGTCAAGAAAAAACACTCGACAAATCGGCGGAATAGGCAGCCCCGGGCGGGAAGGATCCCGTCCGGGGCTGATTGACGGCGGATGATTAGTACATATCCTCCGGCGGCATCTGGGGCATCCCACTCTTTTTCTTTTGCGGTTTTTCAGCGACCATGGCTTCCGTTGTCATAAGCAATCCGGCCACAGATGCTGCATTCTGCAAGGCGAAACGCGTCACCTTCGTGGGATCAATGATTCCTGCCTTCATCAGGTCTTCGTATTCTCCTGTCTGGGCATTGAAACCATAAGCAGCCTTACCGTTCAGGACCTCCTGCACCACGACGGATCCTTCAAAACCCGCATTATTGGCAATCTGTCTGACAGGTTCCTCCAGGGCACGCCTGACCAGTTTCGCACCGAGTTGCTGTTCGCCGGGCAATTCCAGTTTTTCCAGAGCCTTCAGGGCTCGGAGCAGGGCGACCCCGCCACCGGGAACGATGCCTTCCTCCACAGCGGCTCGGGTTGCGTTCAGGGCATCCTCTACCCTGTCCTTTTTTTCCTTCATTTCCGCCTCAGTCGCCGCTCCGACATTGATGACAGCCACGCCCCCGATAAGTTTGGCCAGGCGCTCTTGAAGTTTTTCTCGATCGTAGTCGCTGGTGGTATCATCGATCTGGGCCCGGATCTGCTTGACACGGCCCTCCAGGGCCTTGCGGCTGCCGCCACCGTCCACGATGGTGGTGTTGTCCTTGTCTATGCTGACCCTTTTTGCCGTGCCCAGGTCATTGACCGTCATATTCTCCAGTTTAATGCCAAGGTCTTCACTGATCACCTGACCACCGGTGAGAATGGCGATGTCTTCCAGCATGGCCTTGCGTCTGTCCCCAAAGCCGGGTGCCTTCACGGCCGCACATTTAAGGGTTCCCCGGAGTTTGTTGACGACCAAAGTGGCCAGCGCCTCACCCTCGATGTCCTCGGCGATGATCAGAAGAGGTCTTCCCATCTTGGCAATCTGCTCCAGGATGGGTACCAGGTCCTTCATGGTATTGATCTTCTTTTCATTCAAGAGGATGTAAGGTTCATCCAACTGGACCTCCATCTTCTCGGGCTCGGTTACGAAATAGGGGCTCACATATCCTCGGTCGAACTGCATGCCTTCCACGATCTCAAGGGTGGTGTCCATACCCTTGGCCTCTTCGACCGTGATCACACCCTCTTTGCCGACCTTTTCCATGGCTTCGGCAATAATGTCACCGATTGTCTTGTCGTTATTTGCGGAGACCGTTCCAACCTGGGCGATTTCGGTCTTTTCTTTGGTGGGTTTGGACAGCTTCTTCAACTCTTCCACAACCGCATCGACCGCCTTGTCGATCCCGCGCTTAACGGCCATGGGATTGGACCCTGCCGCCACGAGTTTGGAACCCTCCCGGTAAAGGGCCTGGGCAAGGATCGTCGCGGTGGTTGTGCCGTCCCCGGCCACATCAGAGGTCTTTGAGGCCACCTCTTTCACCATCTGGACGCCCATGTTTTCAAATTTGTCTTCCAGTTCGATTTCCTTGGCAACCGTTACGCCGTCCTTTGTCGTCTTGGGGGATCCCCAGGACTTGTCTATCAATACATTGCGGCCCTTCGGCCCGAGGGTCACCTTCACCGCATCGGCGAGGGTGTCCACCCCCCTGATCAGTTTTTCCCTGGCCTCGGCACTGTATTTAATTTCTTTACCTGCCATAATTCAATCCCTCCTCATTCCCTAATCCATGATGGCGAGGATGTCGTCCTCTCGCATGATAATATGTTCTACACCGTCGATCTTGACCTCGCTGCCGGCATATTTTCCAAAAAGCACACGGTCGTTTTCTTTCACTTCCAAAGGGATGCGCTCGCCGTTCTCATTCAGTTTTCCGGGGCCTACGGCGACGACTTTGCCTTCCTGCGGCTTCTCCTTGGCCGTATCGGGAATGATGATACCCCCGACTGTCTTTTCCCCTTCCTCGATTCGGAGCACCAGTACCCTGTCATTCAATGGTTTTAACTTCATCCTTTAAAACCTCCTTAAAGAAATTATTAGTTGACGACATCCGATCAATTGTCCTGCCTGTGTCGATATTGAAACAACCCTCCGGGCTTTGTATAAATATTTGATTTGACTGTTTTATATAAAATTTTGAAGAAAAATTTAAGCACAAATTCTCACTTGTCAAGATGCCGTCCGAAAAATATTCCTTCCCGTTATTTCGGTCCGGAGACCGTTAGGCGTTGGGGTAACTACTCAGCTAGATAGGCTGTAGGCATTTAGGCTGTGAGGTGTCGCAGGAAGGGAACATGCGCGATCATAGGAAACTCAGAGCGTTTGAATCGGCAGATGAAGTGGACCTTCTGATCCATCGTGAGAGTCAGGCCGAGCATATCCGATCTCTTGAAACCGCGTTTGGCTCCTAAAGGGAGATGCACGACCAGCTTGGCCTGTCAAAGTGCCTGGGGTATTCTTATGAACGTGAAATTTCTACCTGTGAATCAAAATTTGTGGAAGCCGAGGAGGGGTTTCGGACGCCCTGCTTCGATCAATGCGTGGATAGCGAAGGTTTTGGAAACTCATAGCCTTCAGCCTACAGCCTAACCAACCTGAACAGTTACGAATTGTGGGATAGCCGACCAGGCGGCGGGCCCTCTTTTTTTGATGGTGAGGTGCCGGGGAAAGGAGCGCAGTCACTCAAAAACACCCCTGAGAAGCGGGGTGTTTTTGAGTGACTCAGGATTGTAAAAAGGGGCCACAGGACTTGATATTTAAGTTGTTCCTGTAGTGCAGTGGATTGGGGCATTAGACATGACACGGATCAGGCAAGAAAACGGCCGGAGGCCCCCATGGCCTCAAGGCACCCTGTGCACACCTGATGCCGGTCTGATCAGAAGACTGATCAGGGATTTTCTTTGAAAGTCGATACGAATTCCTTAAAGAACCTGTCTCTTTCTCTCCAATCCGGGCCAAAATATCTGTTAAAGTGATTGCCCAATCGATCGAAGAGTTTCTTCCACACCGGCTTGCCCGCGCCCAGAACCACATCTTCAAGAAAGGTTGACAGCTCCGGAATCTTATCCTTTGGCAGGAAGGAGACGGCACCGAGTCTGATGGATTTTTTCAGTGCCTCAGGCGTCAGGGCATGTGCAGTCAACATGACAGTCGGGAATCCCCTGTCAACTGAATTCTGAAGGAGTTCAAATCCGTTGACACCCATAATATCCAGGATAACGATGTCGTAAGTATATCCCGTGAGATACTGGATGGCCGTTTCATAATCCTGCGCCTTGTCCACAATGCACATATCCAGCTCTTCTTCCACGACATTCAGGATATCCGGCTCATCGTCCACGACCAGAACACTCTTGTCTTTCAGTAGACTCTCTGAACTCATCGATTCTCTTGCCCCCTTTCTTTCATTGTTGATAAAAAAACAAATTATCTATATCAAAATCCAAGTCCAAAATCAAAATAAATCGAGATGCCTTATTAAAAACAAAGAAAAACCGAATAACTTATAGAATTCCAAATTCTGCCTGACGCAGCAGCCGAAGGAAACAGGATAGGGACCCGACCGGGCTGAATCCCCTGGAGACAGCAATGAGAGTTCAGAGAACCTAGAGAACCTATTGAATCAGCTTAAGGGGAGTTTTGATGGCAGGCCGTCCACCTGTGGTCCCCGTTCTGTTATGGCATGGTTTCATCTTCTTCCGGAGAGGTTCCTGTAATGCGGTAGTAGGGGGCCCAGTATGCCCGATGGACCCATCTGGCGCTGCGCCCAAGGGCACGACTGGAGGTGTGGACCAGGGAGTAGAGGGTTGGAACCACCACAAGGGTCAGGACCGTGGCCAAGGCCAGTCCGAAGATAACGGCACTGGCCATGGATCTCCACCACTGGGTGGATTCACTCACCCAGGCGATCTCCATGACATGGAAGTCGTAAGCGATTCCGGTAATCATGGGCAGCAATCCGAGGATTGTGGTCACCGCCGTCAGGATCACGGGCCTGAGGCGGGTGCATCCGGCCGCAACGATGGCCTCGCGGAAGTCCATACCCCGATCACGGAGACGGTTCGTGTAGTCGATGAGCACGATGGCGTTGTTCACCACAACGCCCGCAAGAGAGATGACCCCTACACCCGACATGATAATCCCGAAGGGCAGCTCCATCACGGAGAGACCCAGAAAGACACCCCCGAGGGAGAGCAGGACCGAGGTCATGATGATCAGGGGTTGGGACACCGAGTTGAACTGTGTGACAAGGATGATCATGATCAGGAAAACGGCCGCAAGGAATGCCTTGGACAAAAAGGCCTGGGCCTTCTGCTGCTCCTCGAATTCACCCGTAAAGCGGATCTTGTACCCCGGGGGCAGTTGGAAATCCGCAAGCAGTTTTTCGGCCTCCGCCCGGACCTTGGGACCAGGAACATGTTTTTCATCCACATCGGCCTTGACCGTTACGACCCGTTCGTGGTTGATCCGGTTGACCTGTCCCAGTCCCCCCGTGACCTCGAACTTGGCCACCGTGCTCAGGGGGACCAGGCCCTTTTCGGTGGGAATCAAAAGTTCCCTGAGGATATCGGTCCGTTTTCTTTCGGATTCAGGCAGTTGGACGGTAATGTCGTAGTCCTCGTCCGCCTCCCTGTAGGTGGAGACCTTGATGCCGTTGAAGGCGACCTTGAGCGCGAATCCGATGGCCTCTGTGGACAGCCCAAGGAGGGCCGCCTTTTGCCGGTCCACCCGAACCTGCACCGTCGGCGATCCGGCGTCGTAGTCGTCACGGATATCCTGCACAAAGGGCATTTTTTCCAGGATCTTTACGATCTCGCCGGCGATTCGGCCCAGGACCTGGAAGTTGCTGCCCACGATCTCAATGTTAATGGGAGCGCCCGTGGGCGGTCCCTCCTCCTGTTTGGAGATGGAAATCTTGCCGCCGGGGATATGGCTGATGCGCCTGCGGATTTCAAGAATGGTATCGGATGTGGGTTCGACCCGGTCCTCCAGGTCGTAAAACTGGAGCCCCAGGTGATTGGGTGCATTGTCTTCAAACACGGACTTGCCTCCCATGACCGCCACGGTCCGGGAGTAGATGTGCTTGATGTTGGCCATGTCAGTCAGGCCCGAAACCTCTTGTCCCCGCCGCAGGGTGTGGATCTTTTTGTCGGCGTTTTGGTAGTAGCAGACGGCCGGATCCACATCGGGTGAGGCGAGGGCATTGTCCCCTTCACAGAGGGCCGACTCCAACTGCCGGGCGATCCTGTCCGAGTACTCCAGCTGCGCCCCTTCCGGCATGTCCAGATTGATATAGATGTTGTGGGGGTCTACGTCAGGGAAGAACTCAACGGGTTTTTCAATCCCGACCCGCTCGAGCCAGACCGTCACCATGGCCACCAGGGCCAGGAGAGAAATGAGAAGGACGGCCAGGCGGTGGTTGAGGGCGCCATGGAGCAGGAACCGATAGGCTTTGAGAATGGGGCCCCGGACTGTGATGGGTGTCTCCCCGGCCTTCCGGATCTCCTCCGGGTCGATTTTGGCCCTGGAGGACGGATGACCATAGGGCAGGCGCAGGAAAAAGGCCGCCAGGGCGGGATTGATGACCAGGGCCACGAAAAGCGAGGAGGAGAGGGTGATAATGAGTGTCTTAGGAAGGTAGGACATGAATTCGCCCATAATTCCCGGCCAGAACATCAGTGGGAAAAAGGCCGCAATGGTGGTCACGGTGGAGGCAATCACGGGCTGGGCCACCTCGCCGGTGGCCCGCATGGCGGCCTGGATGCGTGGCACCCCCTGTTCCATGTAGCGGAAGATATTTTCTACGATCACAATGGCATTGTCCACCAGCATCCCCAGGGCGAGGGTCAGGGAAAAGAGGACCACCATATTGAGGGTAATCCCAAAGGCCTTGAGAATCGTGAAAGAGAGGAGCATCGAAAAGGGGATGGCTACGCTGACCAATATGGCGTTGCGGATGCCCATGGCAAAGAAGAGGACCACGATCACCAGAATGAGCCCGGTTATAATGTTGTTTTCCAGGTCCGCTACCATGATTCGGATGTCACTGGCATTGTCCATGAGCTTGGTGATCTTTGTGCCGGCGGGCCAGGTATGGCGCATTTTCTCGATGATCCGGTCGATCTCATCGGTAATCCTCAGGACATTTTCTCCGGCCCGTTTTTTGACCTGGATGTTGACCGACTCATAGCCGTTCAGCCGTGCCCGGCTCTCCTGGTCCTTGAATCCGTCCATAACCCTGGCCACGTCCTTGAGGTAGACAGGACGACCATTATGAAGGCCCACGACCAGCCCGTAGATCTCATCGGGGTTTCTGAACTCCCCGGGAACCCGGAGCTGAAACCGTCCGTCCCCCATGCGTATGGCCCCGCCCGAGACGTTCAGATTTTCGGCTGATATGACCTTTTGCAGGCCCGTGATGGAAAGCCCGTAATAGGACAGTTTGGCCGGGTAAGGCTCGACCCGGATCTCCCGCTCAAGGCCCCCGGTTACTTCGGCCTCCAAGACACCGGGGATCGATTCAAACTCATCCTGGAGGTCCTCGGCGATCTCTTTGAGCCGCACGAGGCCGGAGTTCCCCGAAAGGGAGAAGACCACGATGGGGAGCTCCGAGATGTTGATCTCATTCACCTCCGGGTCATCTTCCAGGTCCGCCGGCAGTTCGGACTTGGCCAGATCCACCTTGTCCTTGGCCTTTGGAAGGACTTCATCGATGTCGGTCCCGGCGACGAATTCGATGACAATGGAACTCATCCCCTCGGTGCTGGAGGATTTAATGCTCTTGACGGCCTCGAGGCCTTTCAGTTTCTTTTCGATGGGGATGGTTATGGTCTGCTCGATGTCTTCAGGGGCCACGCCGGGGTAACTGGTCATCACAAAGACATAGGGAATGGTGATATCGGGGGCCGCTTCCCTGGGGAGAGACCCGTAGGAAACCAGGCCGAAAACGGCAATCACGACGGCCAGGACCAGGACGCTGATCCGTTTTCTAACCGCGGTATCCGAGACGATCATGGCTTCAGGATCTCCCTGGGATCACGAACATTTTTGATGACCTCGAGCGCCTGACCGTCCTCGACCTGCCGGTGCCCGACCACGATGACCCTGTCCCCCGGCGAAAGACCGGATGTGATCTGGACTTCCCAGTCGGCCAGGACCCCCAGCGCTACCGGTCTCTTTTCAGCTCGACCGTTGTTATCCACAAAAACGAAGCGTTCCTCTCCCTGGGTAATGACGGAATAGAGGGGAAGGATCAGGGCATGATCGATGACCTTCCTGACCAGTTCGACTCTGGCGAACATACCCGGCAGAATCCGTTTCTCCGGGTTGGAAACCTCGAGTTCCAGATCATAGAGCCGGGCCAGGCTCCTGGGCTTGCTGGCCAAAAACACCTTTTTCCCCTTGACCTTGAGGTCGTCCAGGGCCTCAATGATCACGTCCGCCTCCTGCAGATCAAAGATGGCGGCCACGTCGCTTTCCGGCACGCCCACCGTCACCTTGACCCGGTCGATCCGGAGAATCTGGGCCACTGGATCCCCAATCGCGACAAAGTTTCCCTTTTCCACCTTGAGTTCGTTGAGCCTGCATGAGATGGGGGCCTTGATCCGGGCACGGCTCAGGGCCACAGTGGCCTCTTCGAGTTGGGCCTTCAGATCCTTGAGCTGGGCCTCAATGCTGTCCAGCTTGGATTTGGAGGTTGCATGGCTTTCTGCAAGGGCCGCGTTGCGCTCGTATTCGAGCTTGGCGAGGCGGTAATTGGCCCTGATTCGGTCAAGGCGGCTCCGATAGTCCCGGTCGTCCAGCTCCATCAGGACCTCTCCCTTGGTCACCTTCCGGCCCTCTTCAGCCAGGATGCGCACCACCTGGCCCGAGAGCTCGGCCTTGACAACGACCTCCTCGGCAGCCTCCACTTCGGCCGGCAGGTTGATTCTGTCCTCCACCCTCAGGGGCTGAAGGGTCAGGGTGATAACCTTGACCGGGGGAATCTCCTTCTTCATGGCGGCCTTTTTGGCCTCCTCCAGCCGTGCCTTTTCTTCACCGGCCCTGAAAAACATGATTCCGACAAAAACTCCGAGGCAGATCACGAAGATCCAGGGTGCAGCCCCCCACACAAATCGCAATCCCTTCCCCTTGAAATTCGATTCTTTCATGTGCCTTTTATCCTTCGTGGATGATTGGAGTCCTTATCCTCGTCTCATGATCTCCTGTCGAGAATCCGCCAGATTCTCAGGATATTTTCCTCCGCGAGTTCTTCCGAATACGGCCCCGCCTTGGCAAAGATCTTCATCATGGGGACATTGTCTTTAAAGAGATAGGCCGAGACCCCGCGAAAACCCTTTTTCCTGATATAATCCTCGAGGTGCCTCTGAAGCAGGGTCCCAAGCCCCTGAGCCTGGTAATCCTCGTCAATAATATAGGCCGCTTCCACCATTCCCTCATGATCTTCTTCCTTCGCATACCTTCCGAGGCCGATAATCCGTTCCAGGCCTATCGGACCAAGGGTGGCCACAAAGGCCATCCGGTTGTGGTAGTCCAAATTGACAAGTGTTTGCGCTTTTGCATGGGGCATGGCCTTCACGGCCCTGAAGTATCGTCGATAAATGGTCTCTTCAGATTGTGAATAGAAAAAATCCTGAAGCAACGGTTCGTCCGTGGGCTTGATGGGCCGGATGAGCACTTGGGTCCCGTCTTTCAGGGTCACCCGGTGTTCCTCCCTTTGCGGGTAGGCGTGGGTTTTTGCATCAATGAGAATCTGATCGGGATAGACATAGGCGTGTTTCTTTGCTTCTTCAAGGAGTTCCTGACGAAATTTGGGATGTGCGATGTTGATGAGGGCCATGGCCCGTTCCCTCAGGGTTTTCCCCTGGAGATAGGCCGTACCGTACTCGGTCACCACGTACTGCACATCGCCCCGGGTGGCCACGACACCCGCCCCTGCCAAGAGATGCGGCCGGATGTTCGATTCCGTTTCATTCTTTCTTGTAGAAGGCAGGCCTATGATGGCTTTACCGTCACGGGACATAGCGGCCCCCCGAATGAAATCCAGGCGGCCTCCCACTCCGCTTTGAACATAATGCCCCATAGACTCCGAGCAGATCTGGCCGCTCAGATCCACCTCCAGAGCAGTGCCGATGGAAACCATATTGTCATTGCGGGCGATGACCAATGGATCATAGACATATTCCGCCGGATAAAATAGGATCTGGGGGTTGTCGGCCACGTATTCATATATCTGCCGGGTGCCCACACAAAAGCTGCACACAACCCTGCCCGGGTGAAGGGTCTTGCGTTCCCCGGTGATTTTACCCTCTTCGATCAGATCGATAAATGCGTCTGTGATCACCTCCGTGTGAATGCCCAGATCCTTTTTCCCTCCAAGGTATTTCAGCACCCCATGGGGTATGTATCCGAAACCGATATGAAGGGTATCTCCGTCGTTGATCAGTTTGGCCATATGACAGGCTATGGTGGTGCCTACCTCGTTGAGCACGGGATACTCGAATTCTTCGAGGGGGTCGTCATGTTCCACAAAATAGTCGATCTTTTGGACAGGGATGAAGGTGTCGCCCAAAGTGCGGGGCATATGGTGATTGACCTGGGCGATGACCACCCTGGCCGATTCCAAAGCAGCCTTAATAATATCCACCGATATGCCCAGGCTCAGGAAGCCATGGGCGTCGGGCGGAGAAGTCTGAATCAGTGCCACGTCAATGGGTACGATCCTTTTCCGAAACAGTTTCGGTATTTCGGAAATGAATGCAGGCGTGTAATCTGCACGCCCCTCGTTAACGGCCCTTCTGGTTCCGGGTCCTAGAAAAAAGATGTTATGGCGAAATTTTTCATCAAATCGTTTTTCCGTATAGGGGGCATCGCCCAGTGTAATGAAATGGAGGAGCTGAACGTCACGGAGGGTGTTGGCACGATCAATCAGGCCTTGAACGAGATATTGGGGCTCCGCACATGCTGTGCCGAGGAAAACCTTGGCACCCCTTGCCACCGCCTTAAGAGCATCCTCAAGGCTGCACCTCCGATGTGCATAAATCGCCTCCCATGCCTTGGTCATAGTTTTTCTCTCCTTAGATTATGGACAATGAACCGAACGGTTTCTCTGACCGTCCCACATACTGAACAGCAATGCGCGTGTCAAGGTGAATCCAATACAAGACAAGCGTCCCGCGCATAAAGGTGTGTCAATGGCGATGAAAGAATGAACGGTTTACAAGGCTGGGGTTTTATAGTGCCCCTCCTGAAAGGGTTGGGACAGACCCGGGCATGAGGACCTGGAAGCCGCACTGTTGGAGGGCCCAAATCCCTTGAGTGATGACGACCAGGGGTGGCGGAGGGAGGGCAGCGAAAAGGACGTGCCGAACCCTGCCCGGGGCTGCAGACTTCATTTTGGACAAGGATGACTCTAAACAGGACTTCGATGTAAGGCCGCTTGCCTTTCGGTCTCTTGCGCGATAATGCATCGCCCCTTCATTTTTATTAAATAAAATTCTTTCTTTGTGCACATTTACAGAGCGTTGAGGCGATCATCCAGATCGCTGGATGTACTGGGCTATCCTTTGACGATCCCTATCGCTCATCTCTATAAATCGGATCCCCATCCCGGGTGAGACGTCCTTCCCAGGACCCCCTGAGGTTCTGACCCAAACAACCTCACACTTTATTATCAGTTTGTCGGGGAGACCGGGAAGCTGCAACCTCAACGAAAACTCTTCTCCCCGTTTCAGGGGGTTTTCGGTCTTGATAAAGAGCCCCTTGTTGCTTATGTCGGCCGTATAGGCCCTGACAAAAGAGCCCCGGTCCTTATAGGCAAGTGAAAGGGTCTTTTCAATACGAGGCTCCGTTCGCTTGGGGGTTTCTGAGATCTTGGCCACCATCTTTTGAAATCTTTTTACAATCGCGGACAAGATGGCCCTGAAATCAGAGGACAGTTTGTTGAATTCTGTATCCAGCATAGCCCTGTCCACGACCCCCAGCACCGTATCTCCGACAGCCCTTGCCGTGGCGGTCCTCTTGACGGCCCCTAAAAAACCGAGTTCACCAAAGACTTCCCCTTCCTTGAGGACCTCGACCGCAATGGTCCTTCCCTCAACATTCTTGGTGATTTCCACGGTGCCGGAGATGATGACATAGACCCAATCCCCCGGGCTGCCTTCACTAATAATGGTCTGTCCGTCCTTGAAAAACTCTTCAGATGCCAGCGTGAACATCGAGATCCCCTCAGATTCGTCTTTTCTCCGAAAAAAGTGTATCCTTAACCATGTTGCATCCTAAAACACACCAACGACCTGAAAATCAACATTTTTTTGGACAGTATAATGACAAATCAGACGCGAGTCAATCGAGTGAAAAATCAATCAGATCCAAACCAAAAAAGATACCGTGAAATCCCCGTGAAAAGGGCAATTGAAAAAATTGATTTTTCGTAACATCTCAGCCCTTTGAAAAATTCATAAGGAAATCATGCACCCTTTCTTACGTTCCGAGGCTCCCGGACTGGTCTTTTTTGTCCTCTTCCTTTTTGGATGGACCAGCACATGTGCCAAGGGAATCACATCCCGCGCAGGCGCATCCACAGGCCTTCTTCTTTTTCCATTTCCTGTAATAGGTCCCGGCGATATAGGCCCCGGCCAGGAGGACGATCACAATCACCAACAGGTCTTCCACAACCACCTCACAAAAATATCCGAGCCATTTTCTACAGAAATGAGCGTATAAACGCCTCGGCCTCGCGTTTACCCCTGAAAATGCCGTAATGGCCTTCGCACAGGATGTCGGCCCCCAGTGAAATCATCAGATTCAGGGACATCAAGTAGTCCTCCCGATTTGAAAGGAGAATCTCCTCATTGATAGGTCCGTGGACGTCCTGGGCGAAAAGGACCTTCAGTCCTTCCGATTCCGTCAAATATACAAGAGATCCCGGTGAGTGCCCGGGCACGTGAATGGCCCGAATCCGGCCCTCGCCCAGTTCAATTTCATCCTGTGGGCCTTTCAGTTTTATGTCGATTTCGGTCGGAGTCAGGGTAGACCCGTACCACTTTGCACCGGTTACGATGTCGTTGCCCTCCTCCAGAAAACGGGCATCCAATTCATGGGCCACCACTTGGCACCCGCAGCGGGCCCTCACCCCGGAGATGCCACCCGTATGATCAAAATGGCAATGGGTGATGAGCAGGTATTGAATCTGACGGGTTTGGACGCCGCAATGCTCGATATTCTCGAACAGTCGGTCCTGGCCGTGACCACACCCCGCATCCACCAACGCCGCATTTTTCCCGAATTTTATCAGGTAAATCGCGCCGTCCCCCGGGGCCGTGAGGCCGTCTCCGCCCACGTGAAAGATCTCATGAGTAATCCTCATGGCATACATGGTCCACCCCTCTTTATAAGATTAAGGCATGCCCTCAACGGCCCAACGCCGCCGGCTGATGTGGATATATTCATTCAGATCGAGCGATTCAGCCATGACCCTGATCACCGGCAGGATATGAGATGCAGGGCGATGAGCGGTGAGGACTGCAATGTTTGACTCCTATGCCGCAGGGACGCGCGACCGAATGCAATCCCGCGAAGCGCGGGACAGATGATGCCTTGACGGTTCAGGGAATAGGCTTGCCCGGAAACCTCAGATAACGTATTTTATCTCATTATGTCAAATTGCACCGACGAAAATAAAAAACGGAATAACACTTTAGCCCTTTGAAAAATTCGAAAGGAAATCATGCACCCTTTCTTACGTTCCGAAGCTCCCGGACTGGTCACTTCAGAAAGGGAGCATGATTTCCACACAGTTATTGGAAAGGGCTTAATTCATGCAAAACGGACAATCATCGTCCCGGTCAGGGAAACCATCCTTTCGAGAAGATTTCGAGGGAAACCCACTTTTGTCAGCATCCCGTGAACAAAAACTCGGCGTTTTCTGTGCCTTGGCCGCCTACGGCTTCTGGGGTGTCGTGCCCGTCTATTTCAAGGCCGTGGGCCATGTTTCACCACTGGAAATCCTCAGCCACCGGGTCATCTGGTCGGTCCCTCTGACCGCACTTCTGATTTTTTTGGCAAAGGACTGGTCAGGGCTCAAAAAATCACTGTGTTCCGAGGGAGTATTGAGGACCCTGTTTGTGAGCGCCCTGCTCGTGACCACGAATTGGCTTATCTTTATATATGCAGTCGTCACGGGCAGGATATTACAGGCAAGCCTCGGTTACTACATCAACCCCCTGGTGAATGTGTTACTGGGCATAGTATTCCTTCGAGAACGGCTCCGACCCCTCCAGTTCATGGCCGTGCTGCTAGCAGCCGCGGGGACGGCGAACATCACCATGCACTACGGGCGGTTTCCCTGGATCGCTTTGAGTCTGGCCTTCAGCTTCGGGATCTATGGCCTCCTGCGAAAGACGGTCCGTATTGAAGCCGTGAACGGACTTTTTGTGGAAACCGCCTTGATCTCCCCCCTGGCACTGGGCTACCTGATTCACTTGGCAAAAAATGGCGGACTGGCCTTCGTTTCCACCGACCACAGCACGGCACTGGCGCTCTTCATGGCGGGGCCGGTGACGACATTTCCCCTGGTCTGGTTTATGAGCGCAGCAAGACGCCTTCGATATTCCACCATGGGCCTCCTGCAGTACCTCGCCCCGAGCCTCATGTTCCTTTTGGCCGTGCTCAGGTACGGTGAAACCTTCACCCTGGTTCATCTTGTCACCTTCGGATGTATATGGGCGGGACTCGCCCTTTTCCTGATCGATTCCTTTTATCTTCAAGCAGGCAGGCACATGTGAAGGGTACAACCCTGGTCACAGCCCATAAGGGTCAAAGACATCAAGGCTGATATCCGTGGACCTCTTAAAGACGCCCCTCCTGTAGGCCACCCTGACAACGTCCCCCACCCGATGGCCGTGGAGGGCCTTGCCCAGATCCCGGACACCCTCAATCCTTGTCTTTCCGATTTGGACGATGGTGTCACCGGGTCTCAGTCCTGACCTCTCCGCCGGGCCTCCCCGGACCAGTGATCCAATTGTCGCTGATCGGCTCCCGTCTTCCCACGTCCGGACACCCATACAGGGCGGGGCCTGGTCCCGTTCATAGAGATATCCGTACACATCGAAGGCGTAGTCCCTCTTAAACAAGTCCAGGTACGGATTTCCTTCAAAGTGCATATGAAAGCGGTTGCGCATGTCAAAATGAATCATCCGGGACATGGAGGCGATATCCACCTGCCAGCCTCGATCGCATTGCTGAAAAAAGAACGGTGCATTGCTTCGATGTTTGATGGGAAATACGGCCACCGCCCTGTCCTTCTTGATAGAGATCGTGAAGGATTTTCCCTGCGTGTTCCGTACCTGGTTGTCCATCTGGGCCTTGGTGAAGGCCCATTCTCTGCTGATGCGGCGGGTTTCATCGGTATAGAGATCAAAGTCGTAGCCCCTGATGTGCCGCCTGTTCTTTTCAATGTCCCGAAGGAAGGCAAGGGCGGGCGTGGGCTGGGGAGAAAAGTAGGTCTGAATCTCCCCTGAATAGGGGATGATATCCGGGATCTTGATGGATCCAACCGCAATCCGGCGATTTGCCCCTGCTCCTCCTGAAAAATGTGTGGCGCCCCGGTTTCCTTTTTCCCCATCCGGTCGGTAGGACACATCTTCAATCTTTTCATAGGCCCTGGCGATGATCATCTCCAATGTGGCGGAGATGCCGTCCGTGATTCGTCCCAGTTCAAAAAACGGGGCCATTTGATCCTGTTCGATATACCCCACAAAGGCATCCGGATAAATGGGCTCGAGATCGTATCCCACCTCGAAACGCACAAGCCGCTCTTTCACGGCAAGGAGAAAGAGGATTCCACGGAGTCCCCCGGTCTCTTTTCCTATCCGCCAGTCACCCATGATGCGGGTGGCCAGCTCGTCGATTCCCTCACCTTCAAGACCGGGAAGCGTGACCACGACCATCTCCATATCAGCGGATTCCCTCAGGGTCTTGAGGTGCATTTCAAGTGAAGACTTATTGTCAAGGACACGCGCATAATCATAAATGAATTCATTCTGGGAAGGGCGCGCCGTGCCGAGGGCACCCAGAGCGTCCGCCGTCAGGAACAGGACAAAAAGCAACCCCGACAGAAGTCCAAAATCCAGTGCCCTTTTCTTCCTGAACATATTCTTCGATGATGGTCTTGATCTTGGATTCATACACCCCTCACCTCTATACACCCTATCAGGGCCTCTACTGTTTATCGGCCTGGAGGGGCCTTTTGTAAAGACTGATTTTTTCGGAGCCCCCTGGGATATGTTGGCACCGAATGAATAAAGAAGAAGGGGTAAGATCCCGCGGCGGCCGGACCGATGAGGGGGAAGGCAGGTCGGCCAAAAAAATCCACCAGCCCCGGTCGGCGCTGGAAATCCTATTGCTGCAGGAGGGACGGGCAGGGTCGACCTAAGGCGCCGTCCGCCGCCTTTCCTCCAACTTTTCGACTCGTACGGCACTCACCTTGAACTCCGGTATCTTGGCCACCGGATCACAGGCGGAAGAGGTCAGCACATTGGCTGGATTTTCTCCAAAGTGGATGGGCAGAAAGAGGACCCCACGCGTGACCCTGTCGGTCAACCGGGCAGGGACCTCCATGCGGCCCCGGCGTGAAGACAGGACCAGGATATCGCCTTGTTTGATGGAAAGGTCGGCGGCGTCTTCGGGATGGATTTCAACGTAACCCGTGGTCTGTTCACCGTCCAGATGACGGGAAATCCGGGTCATCGTGCCGGTATGGTAGTGGGCGAACATTCGACCCGTTGTCAGATAATAGGGATAGGCCTCATCAGGCCGTTCCGCCGGATCTTGGTGATGAACGGTATGAAACTTCCCCTTACCGCCCGGCCGGGAGAAGTTCTCCTTGTGGAGATAGGGCGTACCGGGGTGGTTGTCCTCCGGGCAGGGCCACATGAGGCCGTCAAGACCCATTCTGTGGTAAGTCATGCCTCTGTAACTTTGTGTGAGGGAGGCCATTTCGTTAAAAATTTCCTCTGGGTTCCGGTAGTCCATTGTGTAACCCATGGCCTTGGAAAATCTGGAGATGATCTCCCAATCGGCAAGCGTATCCCCAAGGGGGTCAATGGCCTTGTTGGTCTTCTGGCATCTACGCTCCGTGTTGGTAAAGGTTCCCTCCTTCTCGGCAACCGAGGCCGCTGAAAAGAACACATCAGCCACCTGGGCGGTTTCGGACAGGAAGAGCCCCTGAACGACCAGGAGATCCAGTTTTCGGAGAGAATCGTCTATATGTGTCCAGTCCGGGTCGCTCAATTTCGGGTTTTCACCGATCACATAGAGGGCCTTGAGCTTTCCCTCCCCTATGGCCGTCATCATATCCGTGATGGTGTAGCCGGATCGGTCCGACAAGGGTCGGCCCCAGGCCTGTGAAAACATCTCACGGACCCCAGGGTCATTTACAGGCTGGTATCCGGTGAAGACATTGGGGAGCCCCCCCATGTCGCATGCCCCCTGGACATTGTTCTGCCCCCTCAGGGGATTGACTCCTCCGCTTCGGACCCCCACGTTGCCGCAAAGCATGGCCAGGTTGCAGCAGGACTTTACATTGTCCACCCCGGTCGAGTGCTGGGTTATCCCCATGGCGTAAAGAAGTGATGCCGGAGGGTTTGTTGCAAAGAGCTCCGCCATTCGTTCCAGGTCCCGGATTCGAACCCCTGTAATGGCCCGCACCCTTTCCGGGGAATACCCTTCGACCACCTCTTTTAAATCCTCAAAGCCTTCGGTCCGGGCCTGAATGTAGGCCTGGTCATGAAGATCTTTCTTGACGATGAGGTGCATCATGCCGTTGAGCAGGGCCACATCGGTCCCCAGTCGGTGGTTCACGGCAATGTCCGCGAATCGGGCAAGCTGAGTACGACGGGGATCTGCCACAATGAGCCTTGCTCCTTTTCCCCGTGCCCTGAGGACGTAGCGGGCGATAAGGGGATGACAGGCCGTTGTGTTGCTTCCGATCACGAAGATGCAGGCAGCATCCTCGATTTCTGCAATGGAGTTGGTCATGGCCCCACTTCCGAACGCCGCGGCGAGACCCGCCACCGTTGAGGCGTGTCAGAGACGCGCACAGTGGTCCACGTTGTTCGTCCCGACGGCCGCCCGGGCGAACTTCTGGGCCAGGTAGTTCTCTTCGTTGGTCATCTTGGCGGAGACCAGGACGCCCACGCTGTCCGGCCCGTGTCTTTCGATGACCTCTTTGAGGCTTTCCGCTGCGAAACGGATGGCCCTGTCCCATGTGGCTGCACGAAAACGGCCGTTTATCTTAATGAGCGGTGATTTGATGCGCATGAAGCTCGTGATGTACTCATGGAGATTCCATCCCTTGATGCACAGTTTCCCGTGGTTTACGGGATGGGTCTTGAGGGGCAGGGTATCGACCAACTCGCCGTCGATGACCTGGAACAGGACACCGCAACCCACACCGCAATAGGAACAGATCGATGGAACAAATCTGCACTCCATGTTCTGCCTCCTTTTGAAAAGAAGCCGGTTGTTTCAAGGGCGGTCACACGTGGGCCCTCTGAAGGCAAAGTCGTCACATAGGGCCTATGCGGTTCACTTTCCAAAGTATCTATATCCCGCCAAAGGTGGGGACTGATTACCGGCCTTCCTCCTGAGCCACGTCGATCTTTCTGGGTTCGAGGGTCACTTTTTCTTCAAGGGCCGAGAACGGAGGTTTATCGGCATCCGTCCCGGCTGCATAATCGAAGACCCTTTTCATGATTTCATTCGCCTTCCTGTAGAGAAGTCTCAAGGGGATATCCACAGGGCAGGCCTCCTCGCAGAGGCCGCAGTCGATGCACCGACCGGCCATATGGACCGCCCTGGCAAGATGAAAGAGGGGGACCTCCGGGGGGAGATCCCCGGTACCGATGAAGTCCGGATGTTCGAGGCTGCACTCCGAACAGAAGCAGACCGGGCAGATGTTGCGGCATCCATAACACTTGATACACTTCTGAAACTCATGCATCCATCGCACAAAGCGTTCTTCCCTTCCCCATCCCTCCACTTCATCAAGATCCAGGCTGTTTTCCACGCCGGCTATTCCTTTTAAGAATCCCGACCGTACCGGCCTCAGATAGGAGCACTCGGCCTGTGTCTTGAGGGGTGAAGGGCAGCAGTTGAGGTCAAGGGTCCGGAAGCGATTCGGATCGATCTGGTTCCAGACGGCAAGAATTTTCAGGGCGCGCCGATCACAGTCCCGCCCCAAGAGGCCGATCCGAATATCGGGCTCTCGGCGGGCCATCCCCAGGGCTATTTTCACAAGGGGATACCTGGCGGTTCCTTCTGTCAATCCCTGAATCTCATGGGCCCTGCCCGGATGGAAACAATAGGGGAGCGGGTGGCCCTGGAACATTCTGTATCCCAAAAAGACGTCGATCTCTCCCTTTTCAAGCCATTCCTTTACACGGGCCTTTTGCTCTCGTTCCACGAATCCTCCTTAGGGCACACCCCCGCCACGGGCTCGGGGTAGAAAAGAGGCTGGTTGGATAACTGCCATCCGGGCAGGGGATTCGGCCCCAGGGCCCGGATCCTATCGGTAAATTGGGTGACAACCCGGGCAAACTTCTGTGCCTCGGCGGAAGAAATCCATTCCAGGTGGAGCCTCCCGCCCAGCCCCATGAAATCCAGCAATTCCTGAAGGAAGGTGATCCGCTTAACGGTCATATGATTACCATACAGGTAATGACAGTCGCCGATGTGTCACCCCCCGACCAAAACTCCGTCTGCGCCGCTCTGCAGGGCCCTCAAGATGTGATGGGCGGACACGGTGGCCGAGCACATCACACGAAGGGGACGGATGTTGGGTGGGTATGAAATCCGGCTGACACCGGCCAGATCAGCCGCCCCGTAAGCGCACCAGTTACACAGGAAGGCTATGATTTTCGGTTCGAAACATTCCTCTTTCACAACCCGCTCCTCTCGATTTTTTGGCGTCTTGCTCCAATCAGACAAAAGGGACGAGATTTCTATCCCGTGCCCAGGGCCCCCCTGATCTGGGCATAGAGCTGTCGATTGTCAAAACCCATGATCGCAGGGGCCTCGGAGGGACAGGCCGCCGCGCAGGCCCCGCACCCCTTGCAGAGGACGGGATTCACTTCAGCCGCCCCTGTGGTTTCGTTGAATTGAATGGCCCCGAAGGGGCAGACATTGATACACCCAAGGCATCCGGAACAGAGCGCCGGATCGATGCGGCTCACCACACCCCCTACCGTAATACTTTCCCGAGTCAGGAAAGTCAGGGCCCTGGCCGCCGCGGCCTGCGCCTGTGCCACGCTCTCATCGATGGGCTTTGGATAGTGGGCCATGCCACACAGAAAGATTCCATCGTTCGAAAAGTCCACCGGCCTCAGTTTCTGGTGGGCCTCCAGCAACCACCCGTCTTCGTCACTGGGCACCTTGAAGAGCCGTGTGACCTCTTGAACAGGGTTGGCCACGATGGCTGAGGCCAATATGAGGAGGTCCGTCCGGATCTTGACCGTCTCCTCCAGGACCGGGTCCCGCACCTCCACCCTGAGCCCTTCCTTTTCCGAAAAGACCCGGGGCTTTCCGTCCGACACGTAACGAATGAAGATCACGCCTGAAAGGCGGGCCTCCCTGTAAAGGGATTCCCGTTCCCCGTAGGTCCGGATGTCCCGATAAAGGATGTAGATATTCATGTCCGGATTGAGTTCCTTTAGATGAAGGGCGCTCTCTATGGCGTGGGTACAACAGACCCTGGAACAGTAGCCTCTTTCAGGGCCCCGGGATCCGACGCAAAGGATGAAGACGGCGGTGCGGATCTCTTTTAAGGAGGGTTTGCGGCTGATGAACCGGCGATCCAGGTCGAGGTGGGTCAAGACCCTTGGGTCTTCTCCATAAAGGTACTCCTGGGGTTGATGTTCCCTTGCACCTGTTGCAAGGATCGTGACACCGTGCTCCACCAAGGTTTCCGGCCCCCCGTTGGAACTGAGCGTCGTCTTGAAATTTCCGACAAAACCCTCCACGTTCTTGACCGTGGCATTGAGGTGGATATCGATGTCGGGATCCGTCTCCACCTCCTGCACAAGATCGGAGAGGTACCCCTGTATATCTTCTCCCTTCCATGTCCTGAAGAGGTCAAGCGCTACGCCCCCCAGATAGGGAGATCGCTCCACGAGACAGACGGGAAAGCCCTGTTTCGAAAGACTCCTGGCGGCCACCATGCCCGCGATGCCGCCCCCCAGGATCAGGGTCTTGGGATGAATGGGCACTTCCATCTCCTTCAGGGGCACTACCAGGGCCACCTTGGCCACGGCCATCCGCACCAGGTCCTTGGCCTTTTCCGTGGCCGCATCCGGATCGTCTGCGTGCACCCAGGCATCCTGGTTCCTGATATTGGCCATCTCCAGGAGATACTTGTTGAGCCCGGCATTGATCAGGGTCTCCTGAAACAGTGCCTCGTGTGTCCTTGGGGTGCAGGCTGCAACGACCACTCGGTTGAGGCCCTTTTCCCGAATGAGGGCCGTCATCTTGTCCTGGGTATCCTGGGAGCAGGTAAACAGATTCTCCTCGACATAAAGCACCTGGGGCAGGGTCCGGGCATAGGACACCACCTCCGGTACCCTCACAACCCCCCCGATATTGATGCCGCAGTTGCAGACAAAAACGCCGATCCGGGGTGCCAGGCCCGAGACTTCCGTTTCCATGGGCCCTTCAGGATGACGGGTCAGGGTGTGACGTGAAGAGGCCAGGTCTTTTGTGGCTGAAACGGCTGCAGCGCTCGCTTCCATGACGGATTGGGGTATATCCTTTGGCCCTGACAGGGCTCCGCAGGCATATACACCCGCTCGGGAGGTGCAGACGGGATCAAAGGAGGATGTCTCACAAAATCCTCCCTTTGTGAGATTTACACCGAGACCTTGCGCCAGCCGTGATACGTCCTGCCGGACTTCCATACCCACGGACAGGACCACCATATCAAAGGACTCCCTGACGACCTCCCCCTTGTTGTTGACGTAGGGCACAAGGAGTGCTTCACTTCCCTCTGCGACGTCGATGTTTGGGACCCTGGAGCGGATAAGGCGCAGTCCGTGCCGTTTTTCGGCCTCTTCGCAGTAACGGTCGAAATCTTTCCCTGGTGTTCTCATATCCATGAAAAAGACGGCGCAGTCCAAGGCCTCTGTTGCGTGCTCCTTGGCCATCACCGCCTCCTTGACGGCATACATGCAACAGACCGAAGAACAGTAATCGTGATCACATTGATGCAGGTCCCGGGATCCGACACACTGCAGCCAGGCGATTTTTTCGGGCTCCCTTCCGTCGGAAGGACACTGGAGGCGGCCCTGAAAGGGGCCTGTTGCGCTCAGGATACGCTCGAATTCCATGCTGGTGACCACATTCGGATGCCCGGCGTATTTGTAAGCGGCGTATCGGCGCGGATCAAAGGTCTGGAACCCGCAGGCAAGAATCACGGCCCCGGCCCGAATCGTCTGTTTCTTTTCCCGGTCTTCAAAGTTGACGGCCCCTGCAGGGCAGAACTTTTCGCAGGCCCTGCATTTTCCCTTTTGGATGTAGATGCAGTGGGCCGGGTCAATCGCGTATTTCAGGGGCACCGCCTGGGCATACTGGACGTAGACGGCCTTTCTTTTGGTGAGGTTTTCGTTGAAAGGGTCATCCACCTTCTTCGGGCACTTTTCGGCGCATGTCCCGCAGGCGATACATCTGTCCGTATCCACGTAGCGCGGATGGCTCGTGATATCGACTTCAAAGGCACCCGGTTCCCCCCTGAGGGCAGTGACCTCGGAGAGTGTGAGGAGTTCGATGTTTGTGTGCCGGCCGACCTCGACCAGTTTGGGCGAGATGATTCACATGGCGCAGTCGTTTGTAGGAAAGGTCTTGTCCAGCTGCGCCATGGCCCCGCCGACGGCCGGGGACTTCTCCACCAGATAGACGAAAAAGCCGGCGTTCGCCGTATCCAGGGCGGCCTGCATACCCACGATTCCACCGCCCACAACGACGACCGACCCAGCGGGCTCATGCCTGATGGAAGCAGTGACCATGAATTGACTCCTTTTCTCTCTTGTCCCTAATTGGAACGGCCGCTCCACGAAGGGGCACAAGGAAATGAGGAATAGAATATGCCCCCCGCGATTGGAACGCCGTTTTTCCTGTTTTCCGGCCTTGCCTACCACACCTCTCTTTCCAGTCGCTTATAGATGAACATCAGTTGTTTCTGAGTCAGTTCACCCACGTGTTCATTGATCCACCTGAGATCTCCGGAAACGATGGCCGCCTTGGCCTCATTGGAAAGTTCATAGTCTTCAAGGGCCGAGGAGCCGACGGCCATGATGGTGTTCCAAAACCGGCTGTCTTCAGAGGTTCGATTCAGGACCCGGATGACTTCCCGCTTCTGTATGAGTTTCTCTTCTTCCGTCTCGGCCTTCTTGACGGCCGACTTGGTCGGGACCGTCTCTTTATCCTTCTCTTTCAGGGCGCCACCCACCGCGGCCATGAATTCACCCTCGGTAAAGGGCTTTGGCAGATAGTCGGACACCCCGATTTTCATGGCGTTCACCGCCGAGGCCACTGTTGCGTATCCCGTGATGACTACGACCCCTGTCTCCGGCCTCCTGTCTTTGACCTCCTTGATGACGTCCATGCCGTCCATGTCCGGCAGGCGAAGGTCTGCAACCAGGAGATCAAAATATTTCTGTTTGAATTTTTCCAGGGCGCTGTGTCCGGTCATGGCCAGATCAACGCCGTATCCTTCTTCCTTTAAAACCATTTGAAGGCCCTGTGCCACGCTGGGTTCATCCTCCATCAAGAGGATCTGGCGTTTTCCCAGGGACTTTCCCCCTACCATTTCCTGTGACACGTTCATGACTCCACCTCCTTCTCACAAAGCTTGTTTTGAATTCCGGGAAACACACACATCTTTTTGTCCTAAGAACCGTCCATGGATTTCAGGAAGCAAAATGCCGTTTCCCCCCTGACCGTCTTGCATGACCGTCATGATCTCTCAGGGTAGCAAAATCGAATCCAAAGATGTGGCGGTGAGTCTGGAAGTGGTGCTAAATCGATTTTCTTATTGTTATCAATCGGTTATAATTGAAAAGAGGAATTTCCGGGGAGGCGGGAACAAGAACAAAAAGTATAAATTCCTATACGGTCGTGACCGAAAATTTCCGCCAAGTTTCTGCAATTTCAAACGATTTCGGCCGTATAATCTTTTATGCGTTTTTCCCTGGTGCCTCCTGTTTAAAGTCTTCCAAAGAGAGATGGTGTTTTTTTAGAAGGGCGGAAAAGTTGGACCGTTGCATTCCAACCCTTTTGGCCGCAAGGGTGATATTCCCTTCACATTTCTTCATGGCCTTGATGAGAAAGGTCTTTTCGATGTGCCCATAGGTCTCGTCGAGGAGTTGCTTCTTCATGGTCTTGAGTTCCCGGAGTGATTCGGGCACCGATCCTTCCTGCCAGGATCGCCTGGCATGGAGGTGATCCAGCAGGTCGAGAATGTCCAATACCTCGCGATCGACCAGGATGACCAGGCGTTCTATCGCATTTTTAAGTTGCCTCACATTGCCCGGCCAGTCGTGGTTGGCCAGCATCTCAAGGGCCTCATGTGAAAATCCGTCGATCTTTTTCCCTGTCTTGCGACAAAACAGCCGCAGAAAGTGATAGGCCAATAAGGGGATATCATCCTTTCGCTCCCGAAGAGGGGGGAGGTCTATGGGGACGACATTTAAGCGGTAGAAAAGGTCTTCTCTGAAAAGGCCGTCGTTCACCATGGCCTTCAGGTCCTTGTTCGTCGCGGCAATGAGCCGGATATCAGTCTTCTTGACCTGGCTCGCACCCACCGGCTTGTATTCCTGCATTTCAAGGACCCGCAGAAGCTTTGCCTGGATCTCCGTATTCAGATTGGCCACGTCGTCCAGAAAAAGCGTGCCTTTGTGGGCCACCTCGAAGATTCCGGCCTTGTCCTGCACGGCCCCGGTAAAGGCCCCTTTGACGTGCCCGAACAGCTCGCTTTCCAGAAGACCGGGGGAGAGGGTGCTGCAATCAACGGCCACGAACTGCCTCGCAGCCCGCTTGCTCCGGACATGAATGGCACGGGCAAAAAGTTCTTTTCCTGTGCCGCTCTCTCCGTTCAGGAGCACGGTGCTGTCCGTGGGGGCAACCTTTTGGATGGCATCGAAAATTTCAAGGATCTTCGGGTTTCGCCCTACAATATTGTCAAAACCATACCGACCGAGGAGCTCCCTCTTCAAGGAGAGATTTTCCTGAACAAGACGCTTTTTTTCCGCGGCCCGCTCCACACTAAGGATGAGTTCATCCTCTGAAAAGGGCTTGGCGATATAGTCAAAGGCCCCGAGCTTCATGGCCTCGACTGCATTCTGCACCGTAGAATACCCTGTCATGACCACGATGTATTCTCCGGGTTTTTCTTCCCGCACCCTCCGCAGGATATCCATCCCATCCATATCCGGAAGCTTCATATCCAGAAGGATGACATCGTAGGAACCCTTGAGAATCGCTTCGAGTCCCTCTCTTCCGGTCGCGAAGATCTCGGCGGAATGGCCCCGGTCGGAGAGCGCCATGCGGCATCCCCGGCAAATGGCCTGTTCGTCATCGATAATCAGGGCATGGATAGCTTCCATATTCACTAACCTCCGCCTGATCCCTTTGCGATCCTAGACCCGGAACCGGAATAACTTCTCTGCCGTTTTTGAACAGATAGGTCGGTGTCTCAGTGCGGGGGCGAACCGGAGGTCTCGTCACCCGCAGGAAATGCTATGGTGAAACACGTCCCCCGGCCCAATTTACTGGAAACGCGGATGTTTCCCCCGTGTTTTTCGATAATGCCGTAGTTCACGGCCAGCCCCAGCCCGCTTCCCTTTGGTTTTGTGGAAAAGAAGGGGTCAAAAATTTTCCCAAGATTTTCAGGTGATATGCCGCAACCCGTGTCCTCGACTTCGACCACAAGCCTCTTCTTATCCAAATCAATTCGGGTGCGGATCCGAATCGTGCCCTCCTCCTGCATGGCCTCAACGCCGTTGAGAAGCAGGTTGATAAAGACCTGTTCCATTTGGTCCACGTCAAGCAGGGCCTTCGGCATGCCCTCGGCCAAATCCTTTTCCAGGCGGATGTGTCGGAGCCGGAACTCATTTTCGAGGATGTTCAAGGCCTTGATAATAATTTCATTGATATCGGCCGAAATCTTTTTGGGTTCCTTTTCCCGCGAAAACTCCAACAATTCCTGAATAATCCCCCGGCACCGGATAGTCTCGTGGATAATGATATCCAGGCCTTCTCTCAAGGGACCCGTCTGGGGCACCTTTTTGACCAGATTGGTGCTGTAGAGCAGGATCCCGGCAAGCGGATTATTGATCTCGTGGGCAATACCTGCCGCCATGCGGCCGAGGCTCGAGAGCTTTTCCGTCTGAAGGGCAAGATGGTCATAGCGGTTTTGTTGTGTTTCGATCAGCCGGGCCTTGTCAATGGCCATGGCGCATTGCTCGGCGATAAATTCCGTAAAATTTATTTCTTCCTCGGAGAACTTTCTCTTCTGGGGGAAGAAGATCCGAAGCACCCCCACGATGCTGTTTCTCAATGAAAGGGGGAGATCCACCATCATCTGGATACCTTCCTCCCGGGCGGACCCCGGGTATTGCACCCTGGGATCCGTTTCCACGTCTTCGATGATAAGGACCTTGTTTTGTCTGCACAGTTCCGTGATGACCTTATGGCTGGAAACGTGGCCCTTGGAAAGATATTTCCCACTCAGGCCGTAGGCGGCGTTCAATTCCAACTCGTTGGTTTCCAGATTGAGGATGCGGAGAACGGCCCCTTTGGCCTTGAGTGCCTCGGTCACCTTGCTCACGACAAGGTCGAGGACTTCTTCCACGCTGGTGCTGGAATGGACCGAACGACTGACATCCCGGAAGATGTGGTAAAAGGCCGCGATAGTCTGGGAAGGATTCATGGTGATCCTCATTGTCGCGCCCGGCGGTCAATCAAAAGAGCGTCCGGCTGTGGGGCACCTTACGCTCACTTTACAGCCCGCAAGCCCCTCGTCATCGAAGGGAGATTCCAAGGGACTGTAACACAAGATATTATCGAAACACTCACAATCCTAACCGGACACTGCTGGATTTTTATAACAGATCTACCTTTTATTGTCAAAATGGGAATCGAAGGCCGCTTTCCATGCTTTGTTCTTCTTGATTTTCCTCTTTTGAGATGATGGTGGCGGTCAAAGGGTGATCGCCACCGTCATTTAAATCGTCTTTCCGGTTCCCATGATCATTGGTACACACCATATTCTTTCGTGAAATCGATCATGGCGTGCAAGGTGTCCGCCTTCCCCTCATCCATACCGGTTCCCGTGGACATGATGTAGCCGCCCCCCTTTCCCGCCACATCGATGAGGTCCTTGCAGTATGCCCTTACTTCCTCGGGGGTGCCTGTGAGGAGTAACCCGGCCGGCACGTTCCCGCCGATACAAAGGGTATCTCCTACCATCTCTTTTGCCTTGGCCATGTCCGTCCGATCGAATATCCAAAAGCAGGAGCCCTTGGGAAGTTCCTTCAGGTATTCGAGTCTCGTGTTAAAGCTTCCTTCGCAGAACAGGAAGGGCACACAGCCCTCGCCGGCCAGACCGAGGATGACCTCCTTGAGGGGAGGCCAGTAGAATTTTTTGAAATGCTCATCTGACATGAACCCGTCAGCCCCCTTGTGCATAGGAATAAACACCATGGGGTTCGCTGCCATGGTCGCCATACCCACGCCTTGTCCTATCTGGAGGGGGATGATCCTTTCCATGGCCTTCAGCACCATGTCCGGCTGCCTGTAAAGATCCATCATCATGCCCCTCGTGCCTCTCAGGGTATCGGCGAGGATATCGTAGGGTGCCTTGGCCGCACCGCCTATGACCGTCGGAAATCCCATGCTCCGGACTTCTATCTCAAAGGCCCCTATCTTTTGGACCCAGGCCATGGCCTCATTTCCCGCCTCCATCAGGGCCTTGAGGGCATTCTGGACCGGTGGAATCCCCCAGGGGACCGAAAGTCCGGAGACCGCCACGATTTCCCACAGCCAGGGCAGGGGGGCAAGGTTGCTCAAAGGTTCCAGTGCGCCGAAGACGCGGGGCATCCAGGTCCTCAGCCAGAAGTCAGAGGGGTCATTGATGAGGGCCGGGTAGTCTTCGGCCTTCATGTACTCGGCCTCCACGCATTGATAACCCGATCCCTTTGAAACCCCGTGACCGGGCCACTTGTATTGCTTAAAATCGAGGATCTCGAGAATCTTGCCTGAGCCGATAAAGGCAGGGGAACCATAGTAGTCGGGTTTGAAGTCTTCAAGAAAGCGTTTGTGGGTGGAGAGCAATTTGTCGTAGTCATACATACATTCATAGGGTGTCACGCCGTAAATGTCTGTCTGCATGAAGGTACCCTGGGGGAATATTGGAATCCTGTCCGGAACCTTTTCCATCAAAACGGCCTCTTTAAAGCGCCTTGTGCTTGCCTTATAGGTCGCCTCGGCTTCCGGATTCAGGAACTGAAGGGCATTCCCCTCGGGGTCTTTCGGCGACGACCAGGCCGCAAATCTGGCCTCCCGCTTTTCTTCCACCGTCATTTCTTCCCATTTTTTTTCCATTGTTTTACCCTCCTATCCAGCCCTTGGCCAGTTTGACGGCGTCCATGGCGTCCTTTCCATAGGCATCCGCACCGGTATATTTCTTTACCTGATCATCTATCTGACCCCCTCCGATCATAATCTTTACCTGATCCCGGAGTCCGGCCGCACCGATCGCCTCCACGGTCTCCTTCATGGCGTCAAAGGCAAGGGTCAGGAACCCGCTCAGCCCGACCACTGTGCTTCCTGTTTCTTTGATCGCGTCCACAAATTTCTCCACCGGTACGTCGATTCCCAGATCCGTAACCTCAAACCCACTCACATCGAGCATGAAGACGACCAGGTCCTTTCCGATGTCATGGATGTCACCGGCCACTGTCCCGACAATGACCTTTCCGATACGTTGTGCCTCCTTGCCTGCCTTGAGATGGGGTTCGAGGATTTTGATGATGCTCTTCAATAGCTCCCCTGAAAAGATCAGCTCCGGGATAAAGTATTCACCGTCGGCAAATTTCTGGCCCACGATATTCATGCCTTCCTTTGCCTGTTCGAGGATATCAGTGGCATCGCCCCCCTCTTCCAGGGCCTTTTCAACGAACGCGACGGACTCCTGTTCCTTTAAACCAGATAACAACTGCACCAATTCACGCGACATGATCGCAACCTCCTTTGAAAATAGTTGATATAAGGTCTTCCATTGAGGAATTCGATTGGGCCTCCATCTGCATCAAGGATCCTGCAGTTTCCCTGAAAACTTAAGCAGCTACTTCACGTTATCGATAATGAACTCGGCTGCAAGTCTTGCCCCAATTCCAGGAGCGAGCCCACACTTTTCAAAACCCTTCGCCGCTGCGAAGGTCTCCATTTGCTCCGGGCCGGCACCTGGATCCATGTCGTGCCCAAATATGAGCTCCTGAATATTGGAGCAGTAGAGCGCGCCTATCTCGTCCTCGAAGGATGCAATGAATTTCTGTGCATATATCATCGTGGGGCCGGTCTTTTCGAAATCCAGTGGGTCATCACCGCCGAAAAACAGTCCAAAGGCGATCAGGGACCCGGTGATGCCCCCGCATATCTCGCCCATCCCTCCGATACCCGGGAAATTGGTCAGGGCCTTGATGACCTCCATATTGCCCAGACCAAATTCTTCCATCAGGGCCAGGGCTGTACCCTGGGCACAATTCTTTGTGATAAAATTGTATTCCTCTGCACGCTGCTGAACGCGATTTAGGATCTGCTGCTTGTTGGCAAGCAGTTCTTTCCTGTCCAGGTTCTTTGAAGGTATCCCCTCTTTTTGTAATTTTTTGAACCTGGCCGTAATGGTTTCAACCTCCCAATCTCTTTCCCCTAAGGCGTTGGCCTTCCGTTTCAGGGCATCTTTTGATGACATGCCTGACCTCCAAATTGTCGCATCACAAGACCGGCAAAACTCAAGGGCGTTATCCGCCGCTAATCGTCTGCAGGACCTGCACATCGACTCCTCCCGGCACTTTTTCTCCCGCCTTCAGGATCAGACCCTTTACTGCGATGCACGCCCCTTGGGATTCCGGGATTGCCAGATGGGCGAGGAGGTTTTTGACCCTCGCCCCATCCGGTATGTCGATTTCCATTCCCTGTGAGTGGCGATAACCGGGAAAACCGCGGCTCAGGGTTCCGTATAATTTGACCAATACCTTCAATTTTGTTCACCTCAAAAATCGAAAGTGCTGTCGAGCTCTTCCTCAATTGATTTGACAGACAATCTGTCTGCCTGCCAAATTCCGCTATCTTTCAAAGGCCAAGACTGAGGGAGGCATCCCTACCTTCTGTGTTGACGATAAGATCCGGTGACAAATAGGATGATTTCCCCCTTTTTGAGAACAGCACAGGCCCTCTTTCAAACCCAATGGAGACGGGTTTGGTGGAGTCTGCTTTCAAGGAAGAAGACTTAAGCGATCTAAGGTCTCAAAACCGGTTTGATCACGCGCCCCTTTTCCATATCTTCCACCGCGCGGTTTATTTCGTCAAAGGGGTAGAAGGTAATCATCCGGTCAAAGGGAAACCGGCCCTTTTTGTATAATTCAATCAGCCTGGGGATGAACAGGTCCGGGATGGCATCGCCTTCGATGATTCCCTTGTCCGTTCGGCCGTTCATGATCTGGTCCATGTCCAAGACCACTTCTGTGCCGGGGGCCACCACCCCGAGCAAGCCGCAAATCCCGCGCAGGGGCAGGACATCCACGCACTGGCGAAGAACGGCGGGGTTTCCGACACACTCCAGGGAAAAGTCCGGGCCACCGCCGGTCATCTCTTTGATCGCCCCAACCGGTTCCGTCTCAGCGGCATTGACGGTATGGGTGGCGTCGCTGAAATTGAGCGGCAAAAAATTCACACAATAGGGGGCATTGCCTGATCTGCATGACGGGCATGCCCCACAGCACATCCAGCTCAATGCCACGTGATCACCGGCTTTTACCTTGCTCACCCGTTCCCCCACCTTCTCAACCACGCCGGCACCCTCATGTCCGAATACGCTGGGTAGGGGGACAGGGATATGCTGGTCACGCCCGGCCAGATCCGTATGGCATATGCCGGAGCCGACGATCCTCACCAGTACCTCATTATCCAGCGGTTCACTGAGATTCACCTGTTCAAGGATAAATTTTCCGGATTTCTCGTAGATGACTGCGGCCTTTGTTTCCATTTTTTCTCCTTATTCTGGAATACGACCTTTTCCACGATGTGAATCAGAAACGATCGACCTCAAGCCATGGGCATAGACTGGACCAAACCTCAGGAAGGGCACCCAATTGAGCGATTTTTTCCGGCCTTCCCTCGCCTATCAGGCCTTCGTAATCCAGAACCGCCACGCGATCACACAAACGAGAGATGCCCTCCACATCATGTTGAAACCACAGGATGACGCCCCCTCTTTCTTCTCGGCCATTTCGATCACCTGAAGCATATTCAGGATCTCCAAAGGGCTGGGACCAGCCATGGTTCATCCCGTAGGGTACGCGCTCCATCTGTCGATGGCTCTAACTCATGAAAATCAGCAAGGATGAGACTCTAAAAAAAATATTCTGACCCGTTGGCATTGAAACTCTTTTAGGAAATATAATGAACGGTAATGATTCCCGGTCTTGTTATTTTTGGCGGCAGAAATTATGGGGGAAATGGTCTGTTCTTCTTTAGGTTATAACACTGCTTTCACGAAAATACGCCCTAAATTTATACCACAACTCAAGAAATACATCAGCGATTTTCTGATTTGTGATTTCAAAAATCCTGGAGAAGACCAGGAAGATTGGGCGGCGGGCAGGCCTTTGCCAGGCTCTCCGACGCCCAGTGGCGCCGGCAGGTCCTGCAATCAGTCGCGAGCCGGATCCGCAAAGGATTGAACCGCATGCGTCCTTGGGGCGTCTGCACCTATTTGCAGCATGGCTTTCATTATGAGGGCCGCTGAGGGAACCTGAATGGCATAGGCCATGGCAATGGGCAGGACCGCACCGGGAAAACTCAATACGGCAATGGCCACTGCTATGGACAGATCCCTCATGGCCGTCCCATAAACGAGGGCGATCATTTTTCCTTTTGAGAGAAAGGCCCTTCCAAAAGCAAGGCCCGCGCCAATGGAAATCAGGTAAAACAGCGCCAGTGGTATGAGGGACATCAGGGCACCTTCCAGGCTGCCCAGGATCTGCCCGGCCTTGAGGGACATGGCGACAAAGATAATCATGACCACTCCGAGAGAGCTGACGCCGGAGAGGTGTGGCTTGATCTTTTGAAATGTCGTCGGACCGGATTTTTTTATGATGATGCGACGGGTGATGTCGCCTGCCACCATGGGGGCCATGACGATATAAAGAAGTTGCCGGAAGATGTGCATGGGATCGAAAGGAACGGCCTCACCCACCATAAGTTTGAGATAAAATAGAGTTATTCGGCAGGAGCCTCTTCCAGAATTGCCTTCAACATGGCCTCCAGCTTATC